>CACXFD010000020.1 GCA_902766845.1 uncultured Lachnospiraceae bacterium
GAACCGGTGGGGGCTGCCCGCCGCCTGCATCTCCTGGGAACGGGAGGTGCTGTGCTCCAGCCACATCAGCTGCAGGGCCTTCTGGAAATGTTCGGTAGGCGTGGAGATATCCATGCTCTTGGCCATCTCCAGCAGCTCTTTCTTCCGCTGGGGATCAGTCTCCTTCTCTGCCGCTTCCAGAGCCATGTCGATATGCCGCTGGCAGTACATGCGCATGGCGTCAGAGGCGATGAGCATGGCCTTCAGCTCGGTATACCGATCCATGTAGTCCTTGACTTTGGCAGGATCCTCGCACTCGGCGGGATCGTATTTCTTCATGCTCTCCCGGATCTTGGCCTGGATGCCGTCCAGACCGTTGTTCCACAGGAAAGGCAGGTCAGCTCCCGGGGAATTGCCGGAGTACCGGTACAGGGTGGTGTAGACTCCCTTCCATGCAAAAGGATTGGCCGGATCGGAGTAGACGTTGTCCATGATCTCGTCGGTGAACTGAGCAACGATCTTGTCCTCGCTGCATTTGCCCTTCCAGTACTCGGTGATCTCTTCCAGTTCAGCCCATTCCTCCGGTGTCAGGGCGAATTTGGACGCCATGCACTGATACAGAATGGGTTTGGTGTAGAAGTCCGGGTAAAACGGCAGGGACCGAAGATCCTTGCCCACGTGGACCATCAGCAGCTCGTCGGGCATGATGAAGATGGTCTTGTTTTTCAGATAGTGTTCAAAGGCCAGGGCACGGCGGATGACCCAGGGCTTGCCTTCGGTCTGCTTGAAGCTCTCGGTGAGATAGCGGGCGCGCTCGATGTCGGCCACGACCGTGATGCCCAGGTTGCCGTCACCGCGGATGAATTTTCTCTCGAGATGAGACTTCAGTATCTCGCCTCTTTTGGTCGGTTTGATAGCCATAGCGGTTCTCCTTTCTTGATGTTGAATTGGTTTCCCTCTGTCATGCCAACATACCCGGTCGTTCTTAATCCTTGATCTTGCGCAGGTCGGCGTCCATCTTGGCCCGTGTTGCCCTGTCCACGCCTGTTGCCGGCAGCGCAAACAGGATCTTGAGTTTCATGCCGTAGCCCTTTTTCGTGTTGGGGTCGTTAGAGATGCCCGGCAGATACTTCTCCATGACGGCAACGCCCCGGGGATCGGCCATGACCTCGCCCAGCTTGCTGCTCATCGTGAATTTAGGAGGCCGTCCGTCGTCCACGTATTCGGGTTCCGGCTCGGGAGCAGCCTCTTTCGGTGCTTCGGCCGGAGCTTCGGCCGGAGCCTCAGCCGGAGCCTCTCCCTTATACGCCAGCCTCTGCTCATCCGTGGGCTCATACGTGTAGCAGATCTCCAGCACACGCTTGAAGTCGGTCACAGTCTTCTTCCCGTCGATCTCCATCTCCGCGTGGCAATCATAGAGCGAACGGTTGAGCATCGCGTGGAACGGCGGCTGATCCACGGGCTGCTTCATCATGGTGTGGATCCACTTGCCCTCGATGACCCCGCGGATGCGGTCGCCCTCAAAGACGTATTTCATCGTATGCGGTACGGTATCGCCTTCGGGGATGTCCAGCGCATAGATGTAGTAATCGGCATCTCTATCATACGAATAGATCTGCCCGTTCTTGTAGTTCCACATCCACTTGATAGGCCGATACCCCTGCTCGGGACCGCCCTGCGCCTCAAAGATCGTGATCAGATCTTCGCCGCTGCTGCCTCCGATGGGGAAGTTCGCCCAGTAGAAGTAATGCGTCGCCGGTCCGAAGAAATTGTCCGTTCCGTACTGATGGTCGGACCACCCGTAACCGGTCACGGCGATCTCCTTTCCTTCGACCCAGATGGTCCCGGTGATCCGGTTCCACGGCATCATGTACCAGGACACGCAGACAGGCATGTACGGGGTCCTGAGCCTGCCGATGCCGACTCCGTCCGGAAGCTCGGAGAGGGTCGGCTCGACCAGCGTCTCGGCTTTGAGCCGAAGGCCGGCATGATTATCCTTGTCATCGACCACCATCTCGAGGATCGGGAACTCCGCCTTGAAATAGTTGGGGCCGAAGTGGATATCGTAGCCGTCTTCGGACCAGTGCACATTCTCCTGGTCGATGAACTGCATGGTCTCGGTGATCTTGCCGTCCGGGTCCACGAGCGTCAGAAGCACGCAGTACATGGGACCTGTCCACGACAGCATCGCCGTCCCGCACCAGCCGTTGTCGAACACGAAATCCGTGTGCCACGTCTGGAACGGATTTTTGGCGTATCCGGGCATCTTGAACGGGGCGAACCATTTCTCCGACGCCTTATAAAGGCCAGGATCATATACGATTCCCATTGAATTCTCTCCCTTCTGTCAGATACTTCGGTCTCTCATACGCGGGCGCGCTCCCGGACAGGACCGCGCCCGAAGCCGCGGATCAAAGTGCGTTGATACGGTCAAGGATCGTCTGCACGTTCTCCTTGGTAAAGCCGAGGCCCTTGGCCTGCGGATACTTCATCAGGTACTTGATGCCCATGCCCTTCCCGACGCCTACCATCGGATTGCTGGAGAGGCCGGGGATCACCTCGTCGAAGATCGCCTTGTACTCGGGGACGTCCAGGATGTCGGCCAGTTTGCTGTCAACCGTGATCATGATCGATTCTCCTTTCTTGCATCATATGTTCTCAGAAGGCTCAAAGCGCCTCTGCCACCAGTTCTTCCAGGCTCATGACCCGGATACCGCCGCCCTCCTTGCCGGCGGGCCCCTTCAGACTGCTCTTGCAGTTGATGCAGCCGGTGACGATCGTATCGGCCCCGATGGCCGCCGCGTCCTTCACACGGCCTTTTCCGGCGGTCTGATAGGTGCTCGGGGCAGCCGCGGCCATGATCGACCGGCCGCAGCAGTAGGTATACTTGCCGAAGCCCTCCATCTCCGCGGGAGCCTCGCCGACGGCGGCTGTGATGACCGCCCGCGGCTCCTCGATGACCTTCTTGTCCCCGCGCTTGCCGCTGCGGACCAGGAAGCAGGGATCGTTGTAGGTGACCTTGCCCAGCTCCGGCTTCCTGGTCAGGGTCAGTTTGCCCTCGTCCAGAAGCTCCTTCACGAGTTCGGAACTGTGGATCACCTCAAAGCCCAGCTCGCCCACAGCCTTCGGATAGTCAAAGGCCAGCGCCTTGAAGCAGTCAGCGCAGACGCACACCACTCTCTTCGCCCCGGCCTCCCGCAGCGCTTCCACGTTGTGTCTGGCCGTGACAGCAAATGCGTCGTCCATGCCGGACTCGTACTGGATGGCGCCGCAGCACCACTCGTCTTTCAGGATGCCGAATTCCACTCCGGCCGCCCGGAGGATCTTCACCAGGCTCTGAAGGACGGCCTGGTCCTGGTAGGAGCCCGTGCATCCGGCAAAGATCATGATCTCGCCGCGATCAGGAATATCCAGACCCTCCGCCCAGGCGTTCCGGTCCTTGCCGGAGCCCTGACGGTTGTGGCTCTCCGCGATGTTGTCACAGAGCTTCTTCAGCCCCTTGGGCGGGGCGATCCCCATGTCCACGAAATCCGCCCGGAGCTCCCGGAAGATGTCCGCGCCCTGGATGCCGCCCAGCGGAATGCTGTCCATGCCCTCGCACACCGCGTTGCAGCTGCGGCAGAGCACACATTCATACATGTGGTCCACCAGCTCCGGCGTGGCCTCCAGTTTGCCCTCCAGCAGATCCCGGATGATCAGGATCATGCCCTGGGACGCGGAGGCCAGCGTATAGTTGGCCTCATAGGACGGGCACTGCTTCACCGGCGTTTTCAGCTTGTCCGGCTGGTTCGGGTCCCATGGACCGCGGGGACAGCGGCGGCAGGTGTTGCACCGGTATACCATGTCACGATATTTCGATACTTTCTCGTATGCCATTTCATTCACCTCCCGATCGTCCCGATCACATCTGAGCATCGATAGGAATGCTCTCTACCATTCTCGACTGAGCGCCGCTGAGCATGAACCAGGAGTTCGGGTTCATGATGCCGTTGGGATCGACCCAGTCCTTGACCTTCTGGGAAAATTCCTCGAACTGCTCCGTGAAGTAGAACGGATAGCTGTCGGGAAGGTCGTAGGTCCGCTTCTGGATGCGGAACATGGCCCGGTTGAAGGCTTCCATCTGCGTATCGTAATCGAATCCGCCGATGGTCCAGCCCTGCACCCAGTTGGGATAACAGGTCCAGCAGCTCCAACCGTTCCGGATCCCCGCGGCCGCCCACTCTTCTTTGATGATGTGGTAGATCTCGGGGTAAGACTCGTAGGACGCGCAGCCCGCGGCGCAGCAGAACTGCCCGAAGGCCGCCGTGCAGAAGTTGAAGTTGGCCGTATTGTCATACGTCAGATGGCCGTATGCCGGATCCAGTTCCTCGCCTCCATATTTCTTCATGATCTCCATGGCGCGCCTGCCCTTGGCCTCCACCTCTTCCTTGATCCCTTCGTTGGTGATGGCCAGGACCACCTCGTAGTGTTTCGGCAGGGGCATGCCCAGCAGATCATAGATATCGTAATCTTCGTGCTCGATATCCGTGGCCAGACCTTTGAGCTGGATCTCCTTCGCGGCCTTGCACAGGTCCTCGATGTGTTCGAAACCGCACACCGCATGGTGAGTTGCCTCCGGCTGAGGGACGGTGAGCAGAGACGCTTCCGTCACGATGCCGAGGGAGCCCAGCGACTGGCACATCATGGTGACGGGCCAGTTCATGGACATCCAGGCATTGCTCATAAAGTCCTTGCATCCCTCATACGCGCCGGAGCCGAAATGATGGACGGAGCCGTCGGGGAACACCACGGTGATGCCGAACAGCCAGTAATTCAGTGTGCCGTATTTTGCCACACGGGTACCTACCATCGAGGGCCCGTTGATGTAGCCGCCCACGGTCACGCCGTTGCCGTACCAGGGCTTGAGCGGCATCATATAGCCCCGCTTGATGGCTTCCTGACAGAGCTCATAATAGGAAAGGCCGGCCTCGACCGTAACGATCTCGTTATCCAGATCCCAGTTGAGGATGCGGTTCATCTTGCCCATGTCCAGACAGATGCCGCCGTCAGGCTGGCTGATGGGTCCGGCGGTAGCGCCGGCACGGACGACCACCGGGATCTGATTCGCGTTGGCGATCTTCATGATCTCGGAGATCTCCTCCGTGGTTTCCGGCAGGAGCAGCACGTCCGGCCGGGTCGGGTTGGTGTAGATCATGCCCTGAGAGTAAGCCGCCAGTTCAAAATCCTTGCTCTTGCAGTCGTTCTTTCCGACGATCGCTTCCAGTTTTTCGAGTATATCCTGCGTGATAGCCATTAAGTATCCTCCTTTCGATTCGGGTTTCCCCACGTTCCCTTCGCGGGATCCGCGGGGTGATGAGTTCTGACAGCGGAAGGCTGTCGTCCCTTACATGGCCATGGGAGGGTACCTCCTTTCCGGGACTTGTGCGGACCGCTGCCCCATCCGGCCAAACAGGGGCGGGCGTGGTAAATATGCACTGCTCATTTTCGTGTCCCGTCTTTTTCGTTTGTTTAAGTTGTATCAAATATCATCTGCAATGATACAATCTTTGTTTAAATTGTACCAAATCATGCCTCGCGTTGATATTTCCGAAAACAGCAAATTATTCATCTTCTGTTTTACGATTTTGTAAATAAAAAGTCGTTCTCCATATTCAGAGAACGACAAAAGGGGCCGATCCCGGGCGTCATCAAAAAACCCCTCGACATACCGCGGTTTTCAGGTATAATTCTAATCAGGAGGAACGCTATGGAACTTTCTCTTTTTACCGAAGTGCGCCGCCGCGTTCTCGAGAACTGCGGCCGCGTCATCGTGGGCAAGGACGATGCCGTCGAGCAGATCCTGATCTGCCTGATCGCGTCGGGCCACGTCCTGCTCGAGGACCTGCCGGGCACCGGCAAGACCATGCTGCTGCGCGCGTTCTCAAAGAGCATCGGAGGCTCGTTCCGCCGCATCCAGTTCACGCCGGACCTGATGCCGTCGGACCTGACCGGCATCCATTTCTATAACCAGAAGAGCGGGGAATTCGAATTCCGGCCCGGCCCGCTGTTCGCGAACGTGATCCTCGCCGACGAGATCAACCGCGCGACGCCGCGCAGCCAGTCCGCCCTGCTCGAGGTCATGGAGGAGAAGCAGATCACCGTGGACGGCACCACGTTCCCGATGCAGGAGCCGTACATGGTCATGGCCACGCAGAACCCGGTCGAGAGCTTCGGCACGTTCCCGCTGCCCGAAGCGCAGATGGACCGTTTCTTCATGCGCCTGTCCCTCGGCTACATGACCCGCGAACAGGAGATCGGCGTGCTGCGGCGCGAGGATTCGAAGGTCCTGACCGCAGAGCTCTCTCAGGCCGTCACGACCGACGAGATCGCCCGGCTGCGCGCGGCGTACCCGGCCGTCTCGGTCAGCGACGACATCGCCGGCTACATCATGGACATCGTACAGGCCACGCGGGACAGCTCCCTGCTGACCTGCGGCGTCTCCACCCGCGGCAGTCTCGCGCTCTACCGCGCGAGCCAGATCTGCGCGGCGCTCACGGGCCGCGATTACGTGATCCCGGAAGATGTGAAGAAAGAAGCGCCGGCCGTGCTGCCGCACCGGCTCACGCTGATCACGGGAAGCCATCTGAGCGCGGAGCAGCTGGTCCGCAACCTCCTGGACGAGGTCCCGGTCCCGCTGGAAAAGCTATGATCCTCTTCGTGGTCATCTGCTCGCTGCTGATCATCGGCCTGCTCGAGGCGCTGAGCCGGCGGGACGATGTGCGGCGCCTCCATATCACCTGCGAGCCCGACATGGACCTCGTGGCGCCGGACGAGATTCTGACGCTGCGGTATACGGTCACCAACACGAGCCGTTTCCCGGTCCTCTACGTGAGTTTCGGGCTGCAGCTGTCGGACGCGGCGCAGGTGCGCGAGGACGCGGACTGGACGCGCTGCCACGTCTATAAGGACTTCGTCGGCACGCGCGTGGACCATCGCTTCTACCTGCTGCCCGGCCACCGCTTTACCGGGCGCGTGCGGCTCTCCTTCCGCAAGCGCGGCGCCTTTGACCTCGGGACCTGCTACGTGGAGACCGGGGACCTGCTGGGCCTCTGGCCCGTCGTGCGGTCGCAGGATCTGCGCAAGCGCATCATCTGCACGTCCCGCACCTGTCCCGCGGAAGACATCCGCACCGTCGGCGGCCTCCTCGGAGACCTGTCCGTGCGGCGCTTCCTCCATGAAGACCCGACCATGGTCATCGGCTATCACGACTATACCGGCCGGGAGCCCATGAAGCAGATCTCGTGGACGCGCACGGCGGCGTCCGGCCGTCTGACCGTCCGCACCTGGGACCACACCGTGGACCGGAACGTGACCGTCCTCGTCAACATGGAAGCTACCTATCCGCGGATCTCGGAGCAGTGCCTGATGCTGACGCGGTCCGTCTGTGAAGAGCTCGAGCATCAGAAGATCCCCTACGCGGTCCGCTCGAACGGAGACCTGCAGTCCCTGCGGGAAGGACTCGGGCGCCCGCACCTGTTCTATATCCTTCGCAAGATCGGCCTGTCCCGTCTGACCGGCTACCGCGGCTTTCCGTCCCTTGTCGAGGAATGCGCCCGATACCGCCGCGGCGGAGAGAGCTACATCGTGATCACGCCGGCCCTCTCCGAGGCCGGCCAGGCCGCCCTGTCCCGGCTGCAGGCCCTGTCGGACCTGCCGCTGTGCATGCTGTACGGAGAGGAGAAACGCGCATGAAAAAAACAGCTCCGACCCGCATCGCGGGAGATCTCTGTTTCTGTTTCGCGATCCTTAACGCCTTCCCGGCCTTCCGCCAATGGCAATTGCCGATGGCTGCCTTCGTGCTGGCCGCGTTCCTCGTCTCTCTGGCCGCAGTCCGTCTGGAGAACCGCGTTTTGCGGCTCCTGCTGGCCCTGCTGCCCGCCCTGTGCTTTATCGGCGTCCGGCCGCATCCGCTCCTGATCTTTCCGGCCCTCGCCTGGCTCTATCTGATCCTGGTCCTCACGATGGGCACGTTCGAGGTCCATCTCTACAACTACCGCAACACCTATCTGGTCATGGCCGTGGTCTGCCTGTTCTTCGTCACGGCCAGCGCAGCCAATGCGACGCTGTTCCGCGGCGAGCTGATCTCGCTCGACAGCCTCGTCTACCTCGCGCTGTTCCTGGTCCTCGGCGTGATCTCGATGCGCAGCATGCAGATGGGCGCTGCCATGGACCTGCGCTGGCGCCTGGCCAACGCGCTCTCGATCGTCGCAGCCCTGCTGCTGGCGGTCTCCGTCTCACTGGTCCTCTACGGCCTGATCGTGAAGAGCCTGCCGGTCGTCAGCTATCTCTTCGCTCCGCTCGGTCAGCTCCTGGTCTGGATCGTGAGCCTGTTCATCCGCAACGATCCCGCGGAGACCGCGCCCCTCACGCCGGAATACGGCGTTTCGGGCGTTCCGAGCAGCGCCCTGCTCGAGAGCGGCGCGGCTGAGACCGCGGAAGCGGCCGAGGAGGGCGGGCGTATGATCCGCTTCTTCTCGGACGATGCGCTGACCGCGGGGGGCTGGATCGCGGTCGTCCTGCTGGCGGCCCTCGCGGTCTGGATCATCGTGCGGCTCGCGCGGCGCGGCTCCGCCCTGCCCCTTGCCGAAGACCTTGCGTACGACGACACCGAAGCCGGAAAACCGCGGCGCCGTCAGCGCGGCCGGAAAGAGCCGGCCCCGGCCGGCCCGGCCGAACAGGTCCGCCGCGTCTATCGTGACTACCTCGCTTTTCTGGAGGAAAACGGTCTCCGGCGCGAGGCGTCCGATACCTCGGAGCAGATCCTGAAGGAGTCGGAGCACCGCGCGGCGCTCGAGGTGAAACATGCCGGGACGGGAAGTGCCGCGGCGGGGAATGCCGGGACGGGAAGTGCCGCGGCGGCCGCGGCGGAGCCGTCCGGACAGACGTCTTATGAAGCCCGGCTGCGGGAGATCTATCTCAAGGCCCGCTACAGCGAAGCCAGCGTCACCGCGCAAGACGCGGCCGAGGCCAAGGCTCTGCTGGACGCCATCCGGCGCGGCCGGTCCGGGGAAAAATGACCGCACTCGAGCATGAATAAAAGCCGGGAGGGCGGCCCCGAAGCGGGCCGTCCTCCCGGCTTTTTGCTGCTTTCCTTCTTCTTACATTCGGTCGTTCACGTCTATTTCCGGTCTGGCTCCGTCCAGTCCGCGGCCGTCTCCGTTGAAGCCGCCTCCGCGTCCTTCATCGCAGTGCCGGCCCGCCCGCTGCTTACCGGCTCACCGCCGACCGCCGCCCTGACTGCGGCCGCCCTGGCCGCCTCCGCCAAAGCCGCCTCCGCCGAAGCCGCCTCCGCCGAAGCCGCCCATGCCGCCGGACCCTTCGGTCTGCGAGGACTGGGTCCAGGTATAGACGCTGCTGCCGTCACGGCTCAGCGTATAGCTGCCGCCCTGGCTCAGCTTCTCGGAACTGATCCAGCCGTTCTGGTACGTCCCGTCTACGGTGAATTCCACCAGGACGTTCCCGCCGGCGTCCGTGACCTGATACGTCCCGGCAGAAAAGCTCTGCCCGCTCATCACGACCGTGCAGCAGGCGCCGGTCCCCGAGGGCACCTCGCAGATGCCGCCCAGCGCGATGATGGTCCCTCCCGTCACGCTGACCGATCCGTCCACATCCACGGATCCGGCCATGCCGCCGCTCGTGGAGCCGCCCTGCACCAGGACCAGTCCGCCGGTCTGCTGGTAATTGCCGTTGGAGTCGATGCCGTCGGTATCGCCGGAGCGCGTCGTCACGGTCAGGGTCCCGCCCGTGACCAGCACGAGAGGCGTCGCGGAACCGGAGCAGGCGTTCACGCCGTCATCGAGGGCGTAGATCTTTGTCACGCCGCCGCTCACTTTCACGACGTTGCCTTCCAGACCTTCATACGACGTCAGGATGTTCACGGTCCCGTCCGTGATCTCGACGGTGCCGTCCGCGTGGATGCCGTCGTCCCCGGTCGAGAGCGTCAGCGTGCCGCCCGCGACCGAGATGTTTCCGGCGCCCGCGGCGCCGTTCTCAAGTGCGGTGCCCCCGTTCGCGTGGACCGCGTCGTCGGTGCTCTGCACAGTGATGGTGCCGTCGTAGATGCGGATCTCGTTGTCCGCCTTGATGCCCTTGGCGGACGAGGTGGAACCGGAGCCGCTCTCCGTGCTCAGCGAGACATAGTCGCCGGACAGGGAACTGCCGGACGCGTCGGTGATCAGGTAGGCGTTCATCGAGCTGTTGACCGCGCCGCCGTTCGTGGAGGCCGCGTAGTCGCCGGACGTCACGTCCTGCGATGTGAACGCGCAGTAGGCCACGTTCTCATAGCCGGACGGAGCGTCGATCTTCAGCGCATAGTAGGTGCTGCGGCCGCTGTAGCAGTCCATCGCGTACTCGGCGCTGACCCAGACGCCGTCCGAGACGTCATCGTTATAGTAGCAGGCCCCGAAGGCCGCATAGGACTGATAGAGGGACGGCGTTACGATCAGATAGGCCATCGCTGCGGACGTGCCGGTCTCGTCGCCGGTGTACGGGGAATAGCTGTCCGTATAGATGTTGACGGCCGCGTTCCCCTTGGAGATCTCCACGTCATAGGCGGCGCTGATGCCGTCGCCGGCCGCGTAGATGTCCAGGACGCCCCCGGAGATCGTGACGGTGCCGCGCTGGTTCCCCTTGGAGGAAACGTCCGTATTCTCGGTCTCGATGCCGTCGCCTCCGGTCGAGATCACGGTCAGCTGGCCGGATTCGACGGTCACGGAATCGTTGCCCTTGAGCGCGTTGTTCGGAGCCGTCACCTTCAGCGTGATCTCCTTCACGGTCAGATCCTTGGTCGTGTGGATCCCGTTGTTGTACGAGGCGGTCACCACGAGGGATCCGGTGCCGGCCAGGACCAGATCGCATTTCGCGTAGACGGCGCCGGCCGCGTCGCCGGACGCGTCCGCGGAGCGGAGCGCCCGCGCGTCGTTGATCTCGTTATAGGTGCCGGCCGCCGCGGTGACCGTGACCTTGTCGGCGTCGATCACGCGGATCGGCGCGTCGGTGGTGCAGGTGATCGAGGCGCCCGCCAGCACGATCTCGACCTTCTCATCCTCCGCGTCCACGACGATCTGTCCGTCCGCCAGCGCGCCGGTGAACGTATAGGTGCCGGCCGCGGTGATCGTAAAGACCGATCCTTCCTGCGTCACGCCGCCGTTCACGGTCGAAGTGACGGTCATGTCGCCGGTGATCTCGGTCTTCCGGTCCGACGCGTCGGAGGCGTGCGCGGTCTCCGCATCCTGCGCCGCCTCTGTCTGCGCGGCGTCCGCGGTCTGTGACGCATCGGACGTCTGCGCCGCATCTGCGGCCGCGGTCACGGTCTGCTGCGCCGCGGTGCTGTCCGCCTTGCTTCCGGAACCGCCGCAGGCCGTCAGGGACAGCGCCAGCGCCAGAGCCAGCCCCAGGCAGAGAGAGCATCTGTACACGCGCTTCCTCCTGTTCTTCCCGGTCCGCACGGACGTCTCGTCCGCGAGCGCGGCAGTGTTCCGGTCTCTATTCATTTCCATGTTTCGTTCGGTGATCTTTTCGGTGGTCTTCATCGTCTGACCCTCCTTTCGATGGGGACAGGATAACAGGCCATCCTGAAAGCAACCTGAAAGCTTCCTTACGCTTCTCTTTCGTAGATCGGCGCCACGTGCTTTTGGCCGCCTCCGATGAAGACCAGGGCCGCGCAGGCGCCCAGCAGTTCCACGATCAGCAAGAGCAGGCGCGGACCGACCGCGTCCCCGAGAGCGCCGGCCGCGGCATTGCCGATCAGCACGCCGACCGTGTTCAGCATCTGGAACGCGCCGTTGAAGCGCCCCTTCTTCTCATCCGGCACATAGCTCTGCGTGGCCGAGATGCGGATCGTGTAGCTGGTGACGCTCGTCAGCCCGATGCACAGGCAGAACGCCATCATGACCGGCACGGGCAGGAACAGGTACACGCCTTCCAAAAGCCCCAGCAGCACATAAACGCACAGTGTGATCTTATACCGGTGCCGGGCCGGGAGCTTATGCCGGTAATGCCAGGCGCCGCCGAGCATCCGGCCCAGATAGCTCATGCCCCAGACCAGGATGTAGATGAATTCCCCGTTCTCGAACGTCCGCTTGAAATACGGGAGCGTCAGCACCGACGAGACGCCTCCGACCAGCGACGAAAACAGGAAATAGACCGCGATCGCGAGCAGGCCCTTTTCCGACCGCAGGTAGGCAAAGCCCTCTCGGATGTCCCGCAGCATGCGGCGCGCGCCCTTCTGCGGGCCGCCGTCCGCCTCCGCGGCGGCGCGCTGCTTTTCGATGTAGGCCTCTTCGGCCCGGATCTGCGTCTCCATCACCGCCGCGATGACAAAGCACAGGCCGTTCAGCGCCAGCAGCGGCGCCATGCCGATGATCCGGTACAGCAGCGTGGACACCGGCACCATGACTGACGTCAGCGTCTCGAGCACGCTTGCGACCGAGTAGGCTTTCGCGTAGTTCCCCTCGCTGATCAGCAGCGGATAGAAGCTGTCATACGCGACCATGTACACGCTCGCGATGCTCCCGGTCACGAAGCAGAACAGCGCGAACAGCGGGAACGAGAACCATCCGGTGGACAGGGCCCACGCGACAGCGAGATAGATCCCGCCGGTCAAAAAGTCCAGCATCCAGATCGTCTTCTTGCGTGAAAAACGGTCCAGGATCGCGCCCGAAAAGATCGGCATGATCAGCTGCGGTACCGTGTACATGGCCATATAGATCGCGTACAGCAGCGTCGAATTCGTATAATCCAGGACCATCAGGCTCATCGCGAACCCCGCGAGGGAGTTCCCGAGCATCGAGACGACGCTCCCGAGCGTGATGATCGTAAAGTCCCGCGTCCAGAGCGGCTGCGCCGGCCCGCCTTTTCCGGCCGGCTGCCCCGCCGCGGACGCACTGTGCGCACCGCCTGCGAAGCCCGCTTCCTCCCCCGGCGCGGCCGCGCCGTGCGGCTCCATTCTGTTCTCTTCCATATCTTTCAGCACCTGCTTTCTGTCGGATGACGATGATGTCCTCTCCTTGCCGCAAAGAGGACCGTCCCGGCCTTTCGGCCGGGACGGTCCTCTTTCATCCAAACGTTCCCGCATGCAGCGCATGCGGACAAATGCCGCAAATCGCTTACGGGCGCACGACGCCGGGGCATAAAAAAGCCCGACGGCTTCTGTGCCGGATGACAGTATGACCGGTCCGGTCTGAAACGGCGCGGGAGATCACAGGCTCCCCACGGCGGGCAGCCCTGCTTCCTGTTCCTGCTCCTGTGTCAGATACGAACGATGTTGGTCATTTCGTCACCCGGTACGCCTTCGGTGCGCCTTTCTGAACTTATCTCGAAGATGCGGCGGTCTTCCGGAATTCCCCGCGCGGCCGCCCGGCCGCATCCGTTTCCGAATATCCGCCGCGAGGTATCATACCATACTTTCCCGCGCCTGTCCACGGCTTTTTCCGGCGCCGCCCCGGCCCGGGCCTGGGTGTTCTGATCCGGCCGTTTCCGCGTGTTCCGGGAAGGCGGGCAATGAACGCCCGCCGCATTTACAAAAAGGCCGGCCTGTGATATCATAGGAAAACACCGCGCACACGCGGCGCGGCCGAACAAAAAGCCGCTTACGCGGCCGGAGGAAAACCCATGAATCAGGAACGCGGCCTCTTCTCGCAGTACCGGGGCCTACGCAAAGAACTGTATATCCTGTTCTTCGGGCGCATCGTTACCAATTTCGGGTCCATGGTCTGGCCCATGATGACGATGATCCTGAGCCAGAAGATGGGGATGTCCGCCTCGGGCATCGCCGTCTATATGGTCGTGAGCAGCCTGATCATGATCCCGACCAACCTGCTCGGCGGACGGCTCGCGGACCGCTATAATAAAAAGAACATCATCGTGGCCGGCGATACGGCCTCGATCGTCTGCTATCTGCTCTGCGCCGTTTTCCCGCTCTCGACGGCCACCATCGTCCTGATGGTGCTGGCCGGCATCTGCCAGAGCATGGAATATCCCGCCTATGACGCGCTGACCGCGGACCTGTCCGCCACGCGCGACCGCGAACGGGCCTATTCCCTGCTCTACCTCGGCGCCAATCTGGGTCTCGTGCTGAGCCCCACGATCGGCGGGATCCTGTTCAAGGACTACCTGTGGCTGATGTTCCTGCTCAGCGCCCTGTCGATCGGCTGCTCCACGCTCCTGATCTTCTTCAAGATCAAAGACATCACGCCCGAGCCCGATGAAGACGAAGCCGCCGCATACCAGGCCGGCCGCAGCTCCGACAGCCTGCTGACCATCCTGAAGGAGAACCGCGTGATCCTGCTGATGATGGTGATCCTGTCCTCGTATTACGCGACGTACGGCATGTACAATTACCTGATGCCGCTCGACATGGGCCGCGTCCACGGGGAGAACGGCGCCGTGATCTTCGGGACCGTCTCGAGCCTGAACTGCATCGTCGTCGTGCTGTTCACGCCGGTCATCACGCGCCTGTTCGCGCGCGTGCGGGACACCGGGAAGATCCTGATCGGCCAGTTGTTCGTGACCGCCGGGTACCTGCTGTTCCTGCTCCTGCTGGGACACGTCCCGGCTTATTACGCGGCCATGCTGCTGTTCACCTGGGGCGAGATCTTCGTGACCATCGCCGAGGGACCGTACCTGACCTCGCGGATCCCGGCCAGCCACCGCGGCCGCATCAACGCCCTGCATTCGGTGCTGGGCACCGCGATCTTTTCGGTCTTTGACCTGCTGATCGGCCGTCTCTACGACGGCTCCGGCTCCACCGCGGCGTGGACGCTCGTGCTGGCCATGCTGGCCTTCGTGATGATCCTGACCGTGATCCTCGGGATCCTGGACCGAAAGGCGTATCCGAAGCTGTACCGGCCGCGGCGGCCGCATGCGGCGGAAGAAGAATAAACAGAAAAGAGCCCCGCGCAGGGGCTCTTTTGATTCCCGTTTCCCCGGCCTTGCCCGGTCACCGGACCGGATGCCGGTCGCTTTCGGTGCATCCGCCGTCTGCTCCCGGTCCTGCCGCGGCTCATCGCCGGATCCCGGACAGCAGTTCCTGCGTCCAGCTCTCGAAGCTGTAGGTGCTCGAATCGAACAGCTTGAGGATCAGTCCGTAGGGCGCCGGCTCATCCGCCGCAAAGGCGTTGGCCTCATCCGTGTCCACGTGCATGGCCAGCCGGAAGGACTTGTGCACACGCACGACCACGTCCGCGAAGATCATCGAACGCTCATAGCTCTTGGTCATGATACAGACGTCTTCGTTATCCCGCACGCCGGAACGCAGCGCGTCCTCGGGCGTCATGTGGATATGACGTTTGGCCACGATGACGCCGCGCGGCAGCGTGACCGAGTCCCCGGTATCCGGCCGGACCAGGACGCAGCCGGGCGTGTCCTCGAGATGGCCCGACTGGCGGATCACGCTCTCGATGCCGAGGGCGCGGTTATCCGTCAGCGAGACCTCGACCTGGCTCTCGCCGCGGAACGGTCCCAGGATGCCGACGTTCTCGAACGTCCCCCGGGGCCCCACGATATTCAGCCGCTCCGCGGCCAGGTACTGTCCCGGCTGGCTCAGCGGCTTTTCCGGCGTCAGCTCCGCCCCTTTCCCGAACAGCGACTCAAAGTCCGCCCGGGTCAGATGGATATGCCGGGCCGATGTTTCGATCGGAATCTTGATGGCTGCCATCCGTTTTTCCTCCGTGCGCGCAACAGACCGCATCGTCTGTGACGGAATCATTTTAACAGAGAAGATCCCGCCTGACAAGGGTTTACTTTCCTTTTCTAACGTGCTAAACTTACAAAGAGGCGGCCGGACTGCGGGGCCGCACAATGTTTTTCCCGGAGGTCATTATGAATCCAAAACTCAAGTCCCCGTCCATGGACCGTCTGTTCGCGGCGATCCGCACCCTGAAAAGCCAGGATGAATGCTACGCTTTTTTTGAAGACCTCTGCACGGTCAACGAGCTCCTGAGCCTGTCGCAGCGCTTCGACGTCGCACAGATGCTCCGTGAGAAGGAGACGTATCTCGAGATCGCGGAAAGGACCGGCGCCTCCACCGCGACCATCAGCCGCGTGAACCGCGCCCTCAACTACGGAAACGACGGTTACGATCTGGTGATGGACCGGCTGAAAAAGACCGAATAAAGACCCGCCCCGCGCGGAAAACGGGAAGAGGCCCGGACCGACTGGTCCGGGCCTCTTCCCGTTTCATCTTCTTTTACCGCTCCAGCTTCTGGAACACGTCGAACAGGCTCTCCGGCACGTCCTTTTCCATGGACAGCGCCTCATCGATGTCAAAGTCCACGAACTGGCCGTGCTTGTAGGCGACCACGCGATTGGAACGGCCGGCCAGCAGCACCTCCACGGCCTCCGACCCGAGCACGGACGCGTACACGCGGTCCTTGCAGGTAGGCGAACCGCCGCGCTGCATGTGGCCCAGAATGGTCGCGCGGGTCTCGATGCCGGTCGCGGCCTCGATGCGCTTGGCCATGGACGCAGAATGGCCGATGCCCTCGGCATTCACGATGATATGGTGTTTCTTGCCCTGCTTGCGGTGCATGATGATGCGGTTGACGAGCTCCTGCTCATCGTTGTCATAGCGCTCCGGCAGGAGGATGTCCTCCGCGCCGTTCGCGAGGCCGCACCACATCGCGATGAAACCCGCGTGGCGGCCCATGACCTCGATGATGCTGCAGCGCTCATGCGAAGTGGACGTATCGCGCACCTTGTCGATGGCTTCCATGGCCGTGTTCACGGCCGTATCGAAGCCGA
>CACXFD010000021.1 GCA_902766845.1 uncultured Lachnospiraceae bacterium
AGGGTTAAAGGTAGCAGCACAAAAGCTGGATCCTTATATCAATGTGGATCCGGGTACCATGAGTCCCTATCAGCACGGAGAAGTCTATGTGACGGAAGACGGTGCGGAGACGGATCTGGACCTGGGACACTATGAAAGATTTATCGATGAAGACCTGACGAAGTTTTCCAATCTGACTTCGGGCCGGGTTTACTGGAATGTCCTGAACAAGGAACGCAAAGGCGAGTATCTGGGTTCCACGGTACAGGTCATTCCCCATATCACCAACGAGATCAAGGAATTTGTCTATGACGCCGGCAAGCAGACGGGAGCAGATGTGGTCATCACCGAGATCGGCGGGACCATCGGCGATATCGAATCCCAGCCGTTCATCGAAGCCGTGCGCCAGATCTCCCTGGAGATCGGACGCGAAAACAGCCTGTTCATACATGTCACCCTGGTCCCCTATCTGAAGGGATCCGAAGAACACAAATCCAAGCCCACCCAGCATTCGGTCAAAGAACTTCAGGGCCTCGGGATCCATCCGAACCTGATCGTCCTGCGGTGCGATGAGCCGCTGGAGCCCTCGATTTTTCAGAAGATCGCCCTGTTCTGCAATGTCCGCCCCGACTGCGTGATCGAGAATCTGACCCTGCCGGACCTGTACGAAGCGCCGCTGATGCTGGAACGATCGCACTTTTCGGAAGTCGTCTGCCGCGAACTGGGACTGACGGTTCCAAAGCCGGATCTGGCCGAGTGGGAAGAAATGGTCTCCCGCATCCGCCGCGCGCAGTCCCTGCCGCGCGCTGTCACGATCGGTCTGGTCGGAAAATACGTCGGCCTGCATGACGCCTATCTTTCCGTGGCGGAAGCGCTCCGGCATGCCGGCTTCTGGAGGGAAGCCCATATCGAGATCCGATGGATCGATTCCGAGACCGTTTCGGAAACCACGGCCGACGGCGTCTTTTCCGGCCTCGACGGGATCCTGGTCCCGGGCGGGTTCGGGAGCCGCGGGATCGACGGCATGATCCTGGCTGCACAGTATGCGCGGGAGCACCGGATCCCCTATCTCGGCATCTGCCTCGGCATGCAGATCGCCGTGATCGAATTCGCACGGCACGCGGCCGGCATCCCCGATGCGGATTCCGGTGAATTCAATGAGCAGTGCCGGCATAAGGTCATCGATTTCATGCCCGGTCAAAGCGACGAGATCGATAAGGGCGGGACCCTGCGGCTCGGCGCATACCCCTGTATCATCCGCCCGGGCACCACGATGGAGCGCTGCTACGGCAGGCTGGAAATCTGTGAACGTCACCGCCACCGCTACGAATTCAATAATGATTACCGGGAAGCTCTGACGGCTGCGGGCCTGACCCTCAGCGGTCTGTCCCCGGACGAAAAGCTCGTGGAAACGGTCGAACTGACTGACCGGCCGTTCTTCGTCGGCGTGCAGTACCATCCCGAATTCAAGAGCCGGCCCAACCGGCCCCATCCGCTCTTTACGGGCTTTGTCACGGCGGCGCTGCAAAAGGCGGAAGCAAGATGAGCCTGCACGAAGAATGCGGTGTTTTCGGTGTGTATTCACCGGAGCCGGGCGACGCGGCGCGCCTGTGCTATTACGGCCTCTGCGCCCTGCAGCACAGAGGCCAGGAAAGCTGCGGCATCGTCGTCAACGACGACGGTCTTTTTGTATCACGAAAGGACATCGGACTCGTACACGAAGTCTTCCCGCGCGAAGCCCTCTTTTCCTTTCCCCGAGCCTCCATGGCGGTAGGCCATACGCGCTACGGAACGACCGGAGCCGCCAGCCGTGACAACTGCCAGCCCATCGAAATCAACCACCAGAAGGGGAGGCTGGCGATCGCGCATAACGGAAACCTGTCCAACGCAGCGGAACTGCGCAGCCGGCTCGAACTGACCGGGGCGATCTTCCACACGACCAGCGACACGGAAACGATCGCCTACATCGTGACCCGGGAGCGGCTGACGGCCCCTTCGATCGAAGAAGCCGTCAGCCGTGCCATGGATATTCTGGAGGGAGCGTACTCTCTCGTCCTGATGTCGCCCCGGAAGCTGATCTGCGTGCGGGACCCGCACGGATTTCGGCCGCTTTGCTATGGAAAGCGCCCGGACGGGACCTATGTGATCGCCTCGGAAAGCAGTGCCCTGCGGGCCGTCGGCGCCGATCCGGTCCGGGACGTCGATCCGGGTGAGATCCTGATCTTTGGCCCCGACGGGATCCTCTCCCGGAGAGAACACTGCGGCCGCTGTCCCCGGCGGATCTGCGTTTTCGAATACATCTATTTTGCCCGTCCGGATTCCGTGCTGGACGGCGTCCCGGTACACGCGGCACGGATCCGTGCCGGAGAAGTCCTGGCGGAAACGCATCCGGTCTCCGCCGATGTCGTGATCGGCGTGCCCGATTCCGGCCTGGATGCCGCGCTGGGTTACAGCCGGCGTTCCGGCATCCCCTATGGAATCGGCCTGATCAAAAACAAATATGTCGGCCGCACATTCATTGCGCCGGACAGCCGCGCAGATCAGGTACAGATCAAGCTGGCCGCCGTTGAAGAAGCGGTAAGCGACCGCCGCGTCGTCCTGGTCGACGATTCGATCGTCCGGGGGACCACCGGGGAACATATCGTCGGGCTTCTCCGGAAGGCCGGAGCCCGCGAAGTCCATATGCGCGTGTCTGCGCCCCCGTTCCTGTGGCCATGCTATTACGGCACCGACATCGATTCATCGGATGACCTGATCGCCTGCCATCATTCACCGGACGAGATCGCCCGCATGTTTGGAGCCGATTCGCTCGGCTTCTTCCCGCCGGACCGCCTCCGCGAGCTGGCCGGTGAAGGTTTCTGCAGCGCCTGCTTTGACGGCCGCTACCCGACCCGCAGGCCGGAATCCGCCCGGAAAGGCCGCTATGAACAGCGTCTTTCGGTCTCCGGGAGGGAAAAGGAGGGACCCACATGATTCAGATGCCGGACAGAAAACTGATCCTTGAAGACGGGCAGGAATATGCCGGCCGATCGTTCGGGGCGGTTCGCGAATGCATACTCGAACTCGTCTTCAACACTTCCATGACCGGTTATCAGGAGATTCTCTCCGATCCGTCCTATACGGATCAGGCCGTTGTCATGACCTATCCGCTGGCCGGCAATTACGGCATGTCCGATGACGATTACGAGACCGACGTTCCCTCGATCGGTGCCCTGATCGTCCGCGACTGCAGCGATCACCCTTCCCATTTCCGCAGCACCGCTGCGCTCGGGGAGGCTATGGCACGTTTCGGGATCCCCGGGATCAGCGGGATCGACACGAGAAAACTGACCCGGTCGATTCGTGACCGGGGCAGCCGGAAGGTCATGATCACAGACATCGGGACGCCCCGCTCGAAGGGACTGGCGCTCCTTGCGCGCACCCAGCTCCCCCGCGACGCCGTCGCACGCGTCAGCTGTCCGGCCATACAGACCGTGCTGCCCACGACCGCGGCCTCACATGCCGTCTCACAAAACGGTCCGTTCCGGTCCGGCTCCTCTGCCGGCGATGCCCGCTTCCATGTCGTACTGATCGACTGCGGAGTCAAACGGAGCATCGTGAGCGCACTTACCGCACGCGGCTGCCTCGTGACAAAGGTCCCCTGGAATACGTCCGCCCGTACGATCCTTTCGCTTCAGCCGGACGGAGTCCTGGTGTCAAACGGCCCGGGCGATCCGGCGGACGCCTCGGCAACGGTCCGCGCCGTGCGGGAGCTTCTCGGTCAGGTCCCGGTCTTCGGAATCTGTCTGGGCCACCAGATCATCTCCCTCGCATACGGTGCATCGACGTATAAGCTCCCGTTCGGACACCGCGGGGGAAACCATCCGGTCCGTGACCTGCAGACAGGCCGGATCGGAATCACCTCGCAGAATCACTCCTATGCGGTGGACCGGGGCAGTCTTTCCGGCACGCCGCTGATGGTGACTCACCTGAATATACTCGACGGGACCGTAGAAGGCGTCAGCTGTGAACGGGACCTCGCTTTCGGCGTGCAGTATCATCCGGAAAGCGCGCCCGGCCCTGAAGACAGCCTTCATTTGTTCGACTGTTTTCTGCATCTCATGGAAGGAGCAAGACATGCCTAAACGAACCGATATCCGCAAGATCCTCGTCATCGGCTCCGGCCCGATCGTGATCGGTCAGGCCGCCGAATTCGATTATGCGGGCACGCAGGCCTGTCTGGCGCTCAAGGAGGAAGGCTATGAGGTGATCCTCTGCAATTCAAATCCGGCGACGATCATGACCGATCCCGGCATGGCCGACAAAGTCTATATGGAGCCCCTGACGCTCGAATACGTGGCCCGTATCATCCGCCTGGAACGCCCGGACGCCCTGCTGCCCGGCATCGGCGGACAAACGGGCCTGAACCTTGCCATGCAGCTCGAAGAACAGGGCGTCCTGAGGGAATGCGGCGTAGAGCTTCTGGGGACCGACAGCCGGTCGATCGCCCGCGCCGAAGACCGCGAACTGTTCAAAAGCCTCTGTGAAAGCCTTGGCGAGCCGGTCCTTCCGTCCGAGACCGCCTCCTGCCCCGAACAGGCTCTTTCCGCCGCACAGGCGATCGGTTTCCCTGTCGTGCTGCGCCCCGCCTATACGCTCGGAGGCACCGGGGGCGGTTTCGCAGACGGCCCGGAAGAGCTGCTGCCTCTGGCAAAGCACGCGCTGGAGCTGTCACCGGTCGGACAGGTCCTGGTCGAAAAGAGCGTAAAGGGATACAAGGAGATCGAGTACGAGGTGATCCGCGATCATAACGACACCGCGATCACGGTCTGCAATATGGAGAATCTGGATCCGGTCGGTATCCACACCGGCGATTCCATCGTGGTATGCCCTTCACAGACGCTGGCCAACCGGGAATACCAGATGCTGCGCAGCAGCGCGCTCCGAATCATCCGTGCCCTGAAGATCGAAGGCGGATGCAACGTACAGTTTGCCCTGGACCCCGCGTCGTTTCAGTATTACCTGATCGAGGTGAACCCGCGGGTCTCCCGTTCCTCTGCTCTGGCATCCAAAGCCAGCGGTTTTCCGATCGCGCGGGTCTCCGCCAAGATCGGGATCGGAATGACGCTCGATGAGATCCGCCTCGCCAACACACCGGCCGCTTTCGAGCCGTCGCTCGACTATGTCGTCACAAAGCTTCCCCGGTTTCCCTTTGACAAATATGCCGACGCGGATCACTCACTCTCCACCCAGATGAAAGCCACCGGTGAAGTCATGAGCATAGGGCGGACATTCGAAGAGAGTCTGCTCAAAGGGATCCGGTCCCTTGAGACCGGCACCGCGCATCTGTATCTCCCGCAATTTGACGCCTTGTCGAAAGAGGACCTGCTGGCTTATATCCGTATCGGCACCGACGACCGGCTTTTCGCGATCGCTGCCCTGCTTCGAAAGAATTGCGCTATACCGGAGATCGCCCGGGTGACCGGGATCGACCCTTTCTTCCTGCATGGTCTGGACCGGATCATCCGGATGGAACGGGAGCTCTCTCCCCGCCCGGGAGACCCGGACTGTCTGATAGCGGCCAAAAAGATGGGCTTTTCCGATTTGGCCGTGGCCCGTCTGTGGAAAATGAACGAGCGCGAGATCTTTGATCTTCGTATAGAACGCGGGATCCGCCCGGTCTATAAGATGATCGATTCCTGCGCGTCTGAATTCAACAGCTATATTCCGTACTTTTATTCCACCTATGAAGACGAGAACGAATCGGCCGTGACAGACCGGCCCAAGATCGTTGTCCTGGGATCCGGTCCGATCCGGATCGGACAGGGGATCGAATTCGACTATTCTTCGGTCCATGCCGTGCAAACGATCCGGAAGGTCGGATATGAAGCGATCATCATCAACAACAACCCGGAAACCGTCTCGACCGACTATACCTGTTCCGATAAACTCTACTTTGAGCCGCTGTGCGTCGAAGACGTCATGAACATCCTCCTTCTGGAGCGGCCGGATGGCGTGATCGTCACGCTGGGCGGCCAGACCGCGATCAATCTGGCACGTCCGCTGCAGGAGCGCGGCATTCCGATCCTGGGCTCCGGATGCGATGCGATCGATCGGGCCGAAGACCGGGATCTGTTTGAAAAGCTTCTGCTCTCCCTGAAGATCCCGCAGCCTCAGGGAGAAGCCGTGACCACCGTAGAGGACGGCATCGAAGCGGCACGGCGCATCGGCTACCCGGTCCTCGTGCGTCCGAGTTTCGTCCTGGGCGGGCGGGCGATGCAGATCGTCGCCAAAGAGGAGTCGATGTGGGACTATCTGAAGACGGCTGTGGCCGTGGACCGGGACCGTCCCGTCCTCGTAGACCGCTATATCCGCGGCAAGGAAGTCGAGGTGGATGCGGTCTGTGACGGCAAGCGGGTCTTTGTTCCCGGTATCATGGAACTCGTGGAACGCACCGGTGTCCATTCCGGAGATTCGATCAGTGTCTATCCTCCGCAGAGTCTGTCTTTCCGTGTCCGCCAGACCATTCTCGATTATACCGAACGGCTCGGTCTGGGCATCGGGATACGCGGCCTGTTCAATATCCAGTTCATCGTGGACCCCGAAGACCGCGTCTTTGTGATCGAAGTGAATCCCCGTTCGTCCAGGACCGTTCCGTTCCTCTCCAAGGCGACCGGATGGCCGCTGGCCGATATCGGCACCCGTGTCATGCTCGGGATGTCCCTGGCTGACCAGAAGATCCTCGAGCGTTATCCGAAGGAACGCTCGCGCTGCTACGTCAAGGTCCCCGTCTTCTCCTTTTCAAAGCTGTCCGGGATGGATGCCTATCTGTCCCCTGAGATGAAATCGACCGGAGAGGCGATCGGATACGATACGGCTTACCACAGGGCGGCCTATAAGGCCCTTCTCGCGTCCGGACTGTCCCTCCGCAACTACGGCACGGTCCTGGTCAGCGTCGCCGACGAAGACAAGGAAGAGACCGTCCCGCTCATCCGAAGGTTTTACAAAATGGGCTTTACGATCGAGGCGACCTCTCTGACAGGCGAGGTACTTCAGGCTCATGGGATACGGACCCGGATCCGGCGCAAGCCGAGTGAAGGCAGCACGGAAGTGCTGGATTCGCTCCGCTCCGGATACATCAGTTATATGATCAATACCCGGGCGATCCTGTCCGGTGTGCATTACGGGGACGGGGTAGCCATACGGCGCTGCGCGGCCCGCAACAACGTCACGATGCTGACCTCCCTGGACACGGTCCGTCTGGTCCTCGATGTCCTGGAAGAGATCACGCTCGGCGTCTCTACGATCGATGCATAAAGCAAAAGCCCTTCTCACCGTTACGTGAGAAGGGCTTTTTCCAAGAGCAGGATACGGGAATCGAACCCGCCTCTTCAGCTTGGGAAGCTGACATACTACCGATGTACTAATCCTGCCTGTGGAAGACAGTATAGCACGCGGCGCGGGAAATGACAAGTTTTTCTTTTCCCGCGCCGCGCATCCTTATCTGCCCTGCCGGTCCAGATAACGGCACGCCGCCAGGGCCGCCACCGCGCCGTCCGCCGCGGCCGTGGTCAGCTGGCGGATCTGCTTGGAGCGGCAGTCGCCGGCCACGAACACGCCGGGCGTTTTCGTCAGGCAGTCTTCGCCGGACGCAAAATAGCCGTATTCATTGAGCTGCGCGGCGCCGGCAAACGCGCCGTTCTCTGGGATCAGGCCGATGGCCACGAACAGGCCATCGCACGGGACCGTCTTCTCCTCGCCCGTTTCCACCTCGCGCACCTGCACGCCGGTCAGCTCTCCGCCCTCCTGCGTCAGGCCCGTGATCCGCAGCCCGGTCATCACGCTCACGTTCTCCCGGCCGGCCAGCACGTCCTGCAGCAGCTTTTCCCCGGTCAGCTCCGGCAGATCCTGCAGAATGGTCACATGGCTGCACTTGCCGGACAGCAGGACGGCCTCCTGCAGCGCGGAATTGCCGCCGCCGGCCACGCAGACGCTGCGTCCCGCGTAGAAGTCCCCGTCGCAGACCGCGCAGTACGATACGCCGTTCCCGACCAGCTCCGCCTCGCCGGGCACGCCGAGCATGCGGTGTTTGACGCCGGTCGCGAGGATCACGGCGCCGGCTTCGAACCGGCTTCCCTCTTCCGTGGTCACGACCTGCCGGCCCTCTTCCTGCGCAAGCCCCGTCACGGTCTCCAGCTCCACCTCCGCGCCGAGCGCGAGGACCTGTTCAAACAGATGGTCCGCGAATTCATTCCCGCTCATCTGCATGGTGCCGGGATAATTCTCCACCTTGGGCGAATGGGTGATCTGTCCGCCCATGCCGCTCTTTTCGATGATCAGCACGCTCCGGCCCGCGCGCAGGGCGTACAGAGCCGCGGTCATGCCCGCGCAGCCTCCTCCGACGACGATGATATCTGTCATGGCTCGTTCCCTCTTCTGTGATCTGTTCCTTTCAGGCTGAGATTTCCTGCGGCCGCGCCCACGTTCTTCTGCGGCCGGAATCTGCCGCGATCCGCTGCGGCGCCGCGCCGCATGTCCTTTGCAAAAGGCAGGGGGCGCCTGCGGCGCCCCCTGCCCTGTTTTCCAAGGCGCTTTCTGCCGGGCCGCGGCCGGAGTCCTCCGGCTCTGTACCGGATCCCGCCCGCTGCGCAGCGGTCCTTACGCCATCGTGCGAAGCGTGTTCAGATATCCCTTGATCTCCGAAACGCCCTTGTACTTTTCAAAACCGTCTTCGCTCGCAAAGACCAGCGTCGGGGCCTGGCGCACACCGTAGGCCGCGACCAGATCCGCGCTCTCGTTCGCGTTCAGCTTCTCATACGGGATACCGGCCTTGTCCAGCAGCGCCATGGCCATCTTGCAGTTCGGGCAGGTAGGCGTGGTGAACAGGTAGGTCCGGGCGCCTTCCGCCGCGGCTTCCCGCAGGACCGTGTCCATGGTCGGAGCGGCCTGTGCGGTCTCGGGAGCCGGCGCGGCTTCCTGCACCGGAGCGGTCTGCGCCTGCTCTCCCTGCTGAGGATACAGATCCGGACCCGGGGCGGCTTCATAGGCCGGACGGCCGGCCTGGGCTCCGCGGATCGGGGCGCCGTGGGTCAGATGCGAGCCCGCGATATCGTACACGCGGCGGTCCTTGTATTCCTGGACCTTGCCGTCATTCCAGTTCTGGACCGGACGGTAGTAGCCGGTGATGCGGCTGTACACTTCCGTGGGCTGGCCGCAGTGCGGGCAGGTGTACTGCTCGCCGACCAGATAGCCGTGATCCTTGCAGATCGAATAGGTCGGGCTCATGGTATAGTACGGAAGCTTGTAGTTCTCGGAGATCTTGCGGACCAGGTTGGCGGCTGCCTTCCAGTCCGGAAGCTTCTCGCCGAGGAAGGCGTGGAAGACCGTGCCGGAGGTGTACAGCGTCTGCAGCTCGTCCTGCACGTCCAGGGCCGAGAACACGTCCTCGGTGTAGCCCACGGGCAGATGCGAGGAGTTGGTGTAGTACGGCGTGCCGTTCATGTTCGCGGTGATGATGTCCGGGAACTCTTCCTTATCATGCTTCGCGAAGCGGTAGGTGGTGGACTCGGCCGGCGTGGCTTCCAGGTTATACAGGTCGCCGTACATCTCCTGATAGTCCGACAGGCGCTCGCGCATGTGGTTCAGCACGTCCTTCGCGAACTGCTGGGTCTCGGCATGGGTCAGGTCCGCACGCAGCCAGTTGGCGTTCAGGCCCGCTTCGTTCATGCCGATCAGGCCGATGGTCGAGAAGTGGTTCTCGAACGTGCCCAGA
>CACXFD010000022.1 GCA_902766845.1 uncultured Lachnospiraceae bacterium
GATCCAGGCTGTCTCGTGAAGGAGCCTGCGGCGCAGCTTTGTGATCTCGCGGCGCGCGTGGCCCTGCAGCGTCGCGACGGCGCTGCGCCGCGCGGCCTCGTTCTTGGCTTCGATCAGTTCCATCACGGCTTCCGCCTGAGACAGGTCCATCCGGCCGTTCAGGAACGCGCGGCGCGAGAATTCGCCCGGCTCCGCCGGACGGGCCCCGGCCGCGAGGACCGTCTCCAGCATGCGCTGCAGCACATACGGCCCGCCGTGGCCCGACAGTTCCACCGTGTCTTCCCCGGTATAGCTGTGCGGGCCGCGGAAAAAGGTAGCCAGGACCTGGTCCACCGGCTCGTTTCCGTCATAGACGTACCCCAGCAGCGCGGTGCGCTGCGGCGCTTCAGACAGGTCCCGTGATCCGGCCGCGCGAAAGACGCGCCGGGCAACGGACAGGCTGTCCGGACCCGAGATCCGCACGATCCCGATCCCGGCCGCGGTCCGTCCGGTCGAGACCGCCGCGATCGTATCCGCCTCGTCCTTCCCGGTCCTGGTTTTCCTTATCGAATCCGTCATCGGTCTTTTTCCCTTTGAGACTATCATGGGTCTTCTGAGACCCTCACGGGTCTTCGCATAACAGAAAACGGCTCCGGCTCCGCGCCGTCGGCGCAGCAGTCCCGGAGCCGCTGTCTGCTCACATTCAGTCTTCCTGCTTTTTCCGTTCGGGACGATCCTTCTTCGGGATCACGACCACGTGGCGGAACGGTTCTTCGCCTTCGCTGCGGGTGGTCACGAAGCGGTCGTTCTGGAGCGCGGAGTGGATCACGCGGCGCTCGTACGGATTCATGGGCTCCAGCGCGACGCTCTTATGCGTGCGCTTGACCTTGTGGGAGATGTTATGAGCCAGGTTCTCCAGCGTCTCCTTGCGGCGCTCGCGGTAATTCTCGGTATCCAGCTTCACGCGCAGATACTCGCCGCGTCCCTTGTTCACGACCAGGGACGTCAGATACTGCAGCGAATCGAGCGTCTGTCCGCGCTTGCCGATCAGCACGCCCATGTCATCGCCGTTCAGCTCCACGTTCAGGCTCTCTTCTTCCGTATTATAGGAGGTCACGATCTCGACCGGGAGCTTCATAGCTTCAAAGACGCCGGTCAGGAATGCCTTCGCGGCCGCTTCTTCCGCCGCGGTGTCCGGGATCTCCTTCGGCTCGGCCGGGACCGCTTCCGGAGCGGTCACTTCCGACGCGGCCGGAACGGCTTCCGCCTTCCCGATCTTCTCTTCGCGCTTTTCTTCACGCTTCTTCTCAAAGCGTTCCTTCTTCTCCGGCCGGCGTTCCTCGTTCTTCTTCTCAAAAGAACGATCCTCTTTTACCGCCTTGGGTGCGGTCTCTGCACGGCGCGTCCGGCCGGCGGCTTCGGCTTCCGCCAGCAGATCTTCTTCCTCCACGCGGCGGCGGGCGCGGATCACGGCGCTGCGGGCGCCGAGCAGCCCCAGAAATCCCGAGGAACCTTCCTCGATGACTTCATAATCCAGCATCTCACTGGAGGTCTCCAGGGCTTCCATGGCCTTGGTGATGGCCTCATCGACCGTTTTGGCCGAAAACTCTCTGTATTCTTCCATGGTTCTCCTTACCTTACCGCTTATGCTTGTCGTTGTAGTCCCGGACCATGCCGGCGCGTGCCGCGATTCCGTTCGGAGCCGCCTTTTCGGTCTTCTGTTCGGGCGACTCGGCGTCTGCGGCTTCCTTGCTCAGGCGGGCCTTTTCCTTCATCGAACGGATGCGGGCTTTCTTGGCCTCTTCCTCCGCCAGCGCCTTCTCTTCGACGCGCTGGAGACGGCGTACGTTGACCTCCGCGTTGTCACGGATGGGCGGGAGACCCTGCTTGGCACGCTTTTTGTTCTTTTTCTCGACGTTTGCTTTGACCAGTTCCTCTACGGACGTCTTTCCGAGATTCTTGTTGATGATCCACTGCTGTACGAAACGCACGGCACTGGACGCGACCCAGTAGATACCGACGCCGCAGGGCAGGAACAGGCAGAACACGACCGACATCAGCGGCATCATCGTGTTCATGGTGTTCATGGTCTTGCTGGTATCGTCTTCCGCGGCGGCCGCGTTGCGGACCGTCATGGTCTTGGCGGCCAGATACTGGAACACGCCGGCCAGGATCGGGATCAGTACCGCAAACGACAGGATGGCCGGACGCTCGATCAGGTTGATGCCGAGGAAGGTGTTGGAAGAGAGGATGCGGGACACGGTATCCCCGACCTGCTCCTTCATGCCGGAGAAGGTCTCAAAGAACGTGTTCCATTCCGTCTGGTCGAATTTCGCGAACAGATCGATGATGTTGTTGATGGACGCTTCGCTGGCGCCGGTCAGATCGATCTTGGTCACGTCCACGGAGTTGGCCGCCGCAAGATCTGTGATCTTGGTCACGAAATCCGCCGAATGGCTGCCGAGGACCGCGTTCACGACGGTCATGAAGCCCTGGCGGACCGTGCTGACATACGCCGGAATGCGGTAGATGACCTGGTAGAGGGCCAGGATGACCGGCATCTCGATCAGGAGCGGCAGGCAGCCGCCGGTCGGCGAGAAGCCGTATTTGTCATACAGGGCCTGCATCTCCGCCTGCTGCATGCTGGCGGAACGCTGGTCCGCTTTTCCTTTATACTTATTGGTGATGGCCTGCATCTCCGGAGAGATCAGGGCCTGGATCTTGCTGTTTTTCTGCTGCTGGATGCGCAGCGGCGTCATGATCAGGTTGACGATCAGCGTAAAGACGATGATGCACAGACCGATATTTTCGACGCCGAAGTTCTGAAAGAACAGGTAGATCCCGTTCATGATCCAGCCGAGAGCTTCCGCGAGCCAGCCGATCACAGGAGTTGTGACTTTCGTCAGTGAGATCAGTTCCACGACCGTTCTCCTTTCATTTTACGGGTACAGACGGATCAGAGGCCGTTTACGGGACAGGGTCATACCCGCCCTTGGCAAACGGATGACAGCGCAGAATACGCCGGATGGCCAGCCAGCTGCCTTTGAGGGCTCCGTATCTTTCCAGAGCTTCGATCGCATACTGGGAACACGTCGGCGTATAGATGCAGTGATGGTAGACTTTTAACGGAGACAGAAACCTGCGATAAAAACGGACGAGTCCGATCAGTATCTTTTTCATGATTCCGCTTCGGTTGAATGTTTCTGCTGACTGTTTCCTGACTGTTTCTGATCCAATAGGTTTTGAACCGCGGCAAGATGAAGAAGGGCTCTTTCCAATTCCTGATACGTACGTCCCTTTGCCCGGTTTCTGGCGATGACCGCAAGGTCATAGCCGCCGTGAATCTCATGTCCGTGCAGACGCAGGATCTCTTTGAGCTGGCGCTTCAGTCGGTGACGGACGATACTGTTTCCCACTTTTTTACTGACTGAGATACCGGCCCGGGTGTCTTCCTGATCCTCCTTTTTTAAAGCATAGAGGACCAGCAAAGGACCGGCGCAGCTTTTCCCGTTCTGATAGACACGCTGATAGTCTTGATTTTTCTTCAGGGATTCCATGTTGCCTCTGCTCCCTTCATCTGTAGAAGCAGTGTTTTCCCGCAGAGGAAAACAGCAAGAGAAGGCTCTCCGTGAGGTCTCTCTTGCTGCAAGCATCACTCTGTTCGAGATCCCTGGGTTTCAGGATCATGCGGAAATCACTTTTCTTCCCTTAGCCCGACGGGCCGCCAGGACCTTGCGTCCGCCCGGCGTAGCCATGCGGGAACGGAAACCGTGGACCTTAGCCCGCTGACGCTTCTTCGGCTGGAATGTCATCTTTGCCATCTGCTTGCACCTCCTTTACGGTATCGTCACGTAAAGACACCGTTTCCATTATAGGAGAACGCTTTTTTTTCGTCAAGTTCTTTTTTCTCCACCATTCTCCCCAACAGCATAGACGGAAACAGGGGGTCTATTAAATAAGGAAGAAAAAAAGAAAAATGTGACATAAGATCTATCCACATTTTGTGGATAACCTGTGGATAA
>CACXFD010000023.1 GCA_902766845.1 uncultured Lachnospiraceae bacterium
ATGTACAGGCTGTCCATGCCGGCCGCGGCCGCGCCGCGGCAGTCGCAGACGTCATCGTTTCCGATCATCAGCGATGTCCCGGGCCGGCAAGGCCCGGAGCCGCCGGCCTCCGTCCGGCTCCCGCTGCGCCGCGGCGCTCCGGGCCGTCCCGTCTCCCACAGCTTCGCAAAGAACGCCGGGGACGGCTTCTTCACGCGGAACTCGCTCGAGATCAGAATCCGGTCAAACAGTCCGTCGAGGCCCAGCTGCTCCAGCTCCGGCCTTGTAAACTGCGACTGCGCGTTCGTCAGCAGGATCACGCGCCGGCCACGGGCGCGCAGGTCGCGCAGCACCTCGGCGGCCCCGTCATACAATCCCAGGCGCACCGTGGTCATGCGGCGAAACGTCCGGAGAAGCTCTTCGATCCCGCTCTGGACCCGGTGTGCTTCCCGCCGCGCCGCCTCCGGGTCCGCTTTTCCGATCATCGCCCGCTCGTTTTCATCAAGCCAGTCCGTCCGGGCCACGATGCCTTTCCAGACGCCGTACAGGCTGATCTCCCACGGACCGGGCACACCGAACGCTTCCTCCCGCGCCCGCACGGCAGCCTCCTCGTCATTGCAGGCGGCCCGATAGGCTTCTCGCAGCGTCAGCGCGTCCTCCAGCCTGTATCCCTGCTGCCCGAGCCACGCCGCAAAGGCCCGCCAGCGCGCCGGATCGTCTTCATCGGTCCGGATGTCCGCCAGTGTGCCGTACAGATCGAATACAAAGGTCTCATAGTTCGTTTTCATGCGTCGATTATAACACAAGAATCGGAATAATTACCAAATCTTTGTTCATTTTCTCTTTGCGTTCCGTCATTTTTATGGTATACTTTCTGCAGAAATACATCATCCGGCGGGGCGCCGGCTCGCTGCGGCCGTGCCTGCCAGAAGGAGTCACCGTGTTCAAAAATCTGACCAAGCAGGAACGTGCCTGGGTGCTCTACGATGTCGGCAATTCCGCCTTCACCATGCTCGCCTGTTCCCTGATCCCGATCTGGTTCAAGAGTCTCGCCGTTGGCACCGGCCCCGGCCAGATCACGATGGACCGCGCGACTGCGTATTATTCGATCGCGATCGCCGTCGTCACCATCCTCATCGCGCTGCTGGGCCCGATCCTCGGCGCCATCGCGGATCACAAGGATACCAAGAAGATCTTCTTCACCACGGCTGTCGCCCTCGGCGTGACCGGCTGCATCCTGAACGGCTTCGCGACCAGCTGGACGGCCTTCATCGTCATCTACATCCTCGCGAAGGTCTTCTATCAGGCGTCCCTGACGTTCTATGACTCCATGCTGAACGACGTCACCACCGAGGACCGCATGGACCAGGTATCCTCCTACGGCTTCGCGTGGGGCTACATCGGCTCCTGCATCCCGTTCACGGTAGCGCTGATCGCCTACGTGCTGGGTCCGGACATGTTCGGCAAGATCCCCGGGAACCTCTCGAAGATCATCGGCTTTACGGTGACCGGCGTCTGGTGGATGCTCGTGACCCTGCCGCTGATCAAAAACTATAAGCAGGTCAACTACGTTGAGAAGGAGAAAGGCGCCATCCGCAAGGTGTTCGCGAAGATCGGACGGACGCTCAAGAAGATCGCGGTGGAGGACAAGAAAGTCCTGTTCTTCCTGATCGCGTTCTTCCTGTACATCGACGGCGTCGGCACCATCATCGACAACTGCATCAACATCGGCACGGACCTGGGCCTGAACACCGTGGGGCAGGTCATCTTCCTGCTGGCCACGCAGGTGGTCGCCTGGCTCGGATCGCTGGTCTTCGCGAGCCTGTCCAAAAAGCACAAGACGGTCCCGCTGATCCTGGTCTGCATCGTCGGCTACTTCTGCGTCTGCCTGTACGCGCTGACGCTGCGCACCATCTGGCATTTCGGCATCCTCGCCTTCGGCGTGGGCTGCTTCCAGGGGTCCATCCAGTCGCTGTCCCGGTCCTACTCTTCGAAGATCATCCCGCCGGAGAATTCCGGTGAATACTTCGGCATCTACG
>CACXFD010000024.1 GCA_902766845.1 uncultured Lachnospiraceae bacterium
GCATAACAAGCACAAGGAACCCCTGGTCCATCTGACCAAACGAAAAGCCCTGCCGTGGTACCGCGCGTGGGGGATCCGGCTGCTCGCGATCCTCGCGGCGCTCATCGTCTGCGGAATCATCACGGCCATGACCACCGGCATCAGCCCGCTGTCCGTCTACCGTACGATGATCTACGGCGCGTTCGGCACCACCCGCAAGCTCTGGATCCTCGGCAAGGAGATCGCGATCCTGCTGTGCATCTCGCTGGCCCTGACGCCCGCGTTCCGGATGCGCTTCTGGAACCTCGGCGGCGAAGGCCAGGTCCTGATCGGCGCCCTCGCGACGGCCACCTGCATGATCCTGCTCGGCGGAAAGGTCCCGAACGCCCTGCTGATCGTGATCTGCATCGCCGCGGCGCTGGCCGCGGGCGCGCTCTGGGGCTTCATCCCGGCCGTCTTCAAGGCCAAATGGGGCACCAACGAGACGCTGTTCACCCTGATGATGAACTACGTCGCCACCCAGCTGGTCGCGTATTTCGTCATCGTCTGGGAAGTCCCGAAGGGCTCCGGCAAGATCGGCATCATCCATCCGGATACCGAAGCGGGCTGGCTCCCGGTCATCGGGAACCGCTACCTGCTGCTGATCCTCGTGGTCGCCGTCCTGACGCTGATCATGCAGATCTACCTGTCCTACTCCAAGCACGGCTACGAGATCTCCGTCGTGGGCGAGAGCGAAGCGACGGCCCGGTACGTGGGCATCAAGGTGGAGCGCGTGATCCTGCGGACCATGCTGCTGTCGGGCGCGATCTGCGGCCTGACCGGATATCTGATGGTGGCCGGCACCGACCACACACTGACCACGACGCTGGCCGGCGGTCAGGGCTTCACGGCCGTCATGGTCGCGTGGCTCGCCAAATTCAATCCGGTCGGCATGATCCTGTCGAGCTTCCTGATCGTCTTTCTGGGGCGCGGTTCAGCCGAGATCTCCACGGTCTACGGTCTGAACATGTCCTTCGGCGATATCCTGACCGGCATCATCCTGTTCTTCATCATCGGCAGCGAGTTCTTCATCAATTATCAGCTGCACTTCCGCTCCAAAGCGGGGTCGGGCACACCGTCCGCGCCCGGACCGATCCCGGAAGCCGCCGCGAACCCGGACGCCGCCACAGAAGAAAAGAAGGGGGCCTACCATGTTTGATCTGATCAGCTTCATCCCCCGCGCCGTCGCGCAGGGCATCCCGCTGCTCTACGGCAGCACCGGCGAGATCGTGACACAGAAATCCGGGAACCTGAACCTCGGGATCCCCGGCGTCATGTACGTGGGCGCCATGTGCGGCGTCATCGGCTCCTTCCTTTATGAGCGCGCCTGCGGCACCGCGGCCGCCATGAACCCTGCGCTCGCGATCCTGATCCCGCTCGTCTCCTGCCTGCTCGGATCGCTGCTGATGGGCCTGCTGTACTGCTTCCTGACCGTTACGATGCGCGCAAACCAGAACGTGACCGGTCTGGCCATGACCACGTTCGGCGTCGGCTTCGGCAACTTCTTCGGCGGCTCGCTGATCAAGCTGACCCGCGCCGAGGTCCCGTCCATCACACTGTCCGCGACCAGCAACATCTTCCGCACCACGCTTCCGTTCGCGAATACGACCGGATGGTTCGGCAAGGTATTCCTGTCCTACGGCTTTCTCGCGTACCTGGCCATCGTGATCGCGCTGATCGCCGCCTACGTGCTCCGGCACACGCGCACAGGCCTGCACCTGAGGGCGGTCGGCGAGAGCCCGGCCACGGCCGATGCCGCCGGCATCAACATCACCAAGTATAAGTACCTGTCCACCTGCATCGGCTGCATGATCGCGGGGCTGGGCGGCCTGTATTATGTGATCGACTACGCGAACGGCATCTGGTCCAACGACGCCTTCGGCGACCGCGGCTGGCTCGCGATCGCGCTCGTCATCTTTACGATCTGGCGTCCCAACGTCAGCATCTTCGCCTCGATCCTGTTCGGCGGCCTGTACATCCTGCATATGTACATCCCGTCCGGCATGAACCTGGCCGTCAAGGAGATCTACAAGATGCTGCCGTACGTCGTGACCATCATCGTGCTGATCATCACGAGCATGCGCAACAAACGGGAGAACCAGCCGCCGGCCAGTCTGGGCCAAAGCTACTTCCGCGAAGAACGATAGTCTGCCCGCGCGGCATCCTGCAAAAGCCCGCGCACCGGCCTCTTCCCGTACGGCCGGTGCGCGGGCTTTTCCGCAGCTTTTGCCATTGCGGCCGGTCTTTATTCTCCTTCCGCCTGCCCCGCCCGGGGCCCGTAGTACGCCGCCAGCAGGTCCACACAGGCGCCGTAGCTCTGCAGCCCGAGCTCCTGATCGTAATGATGCAGGAACTCATCGTAGGCCTGGTCCGCCGTTTCGCGGACCGGGCCTTCAAACTTTTCCCAGTACTCCGCATCATGACCGATGTCCGCGCGCGCCTCCTCGCAGAGGCCGGCGCTGACTTGCGACCAGGCGGCCTGATCGGCCCGGTACAGCGCATTGCTCAGATAGATGAATGCCATCAGGGACGACGAATACTCCAGTTCGGGATCACCGCTCGCCTGACCGGCGAGCACGGCCACGAAATTGGCCTCCTCTTCCCGCGCCACGCCGCGCTGGTGCGCGATCTCGTGCGCGGCCGTCGCCGCAAACAGCGCCGGAGGCATGTCCGTATTCACGTTCGCCTCCCCGGTGAACGGGAAAAAGAATCCCGTATACCCGGCATAGCTCTCTATGAGCGAGAGCACCGGCGACATGCCTTTGACCCGCACGCGCGGTCCGGCCAGGAACGGATATTCCTCCGTCAGCGCGTCGTAAAAAGCTGCCGACCGCGCCAGCACGGCCTTTTTATCCGTGGCGCAGACGCCGTCCGCGTCACGCGGGACCTGTCCGGCCGTCTCATTCACACGGTCCCGAAAATACCGGGTCACGTTCTCGAGCTGCTCCGCGGATATCTTCCCGGCCGTGATCCCGGCCTTCTCCGCGAACGTCTCCGCATAATAGGTCCCGCCCCAGAGAAAGCACAGGCCGGCATACACCGACAGCCCGGCCGCGGCCAGCGTCACCAGCATCGACCCGAGCCGCCGGCCGCGCTGCGGCCGGGTCACCAGCCGCAGGATCTGCACGATCAGCCAGACCAGCCCGCCGAGAATGGCCGCATACAGCAGGCATTCCGCCACGGAGAACGGCAGCCATCCCGTCACGCGTGCCAGAAACCGGTGGACCGGATGGACCGCGTGCTCCGTCAGCCAGACACAGGCCGCGCGCTGCCCGCGCAGGATAAAGTGCGCGGCAATGACCAGCAGGCTCAGCACGATCAGCACGATGCGGCCGGCATGGGCGCGGAGGAAGGAAGGACGGGCGGCCTCAGCCGTCCTCCCGTCCGTTCTTCTGCCCTTTCCCTGTCTCTTTTTTCCGCCCGTCCTGTTATTCTTCACGTGTCTTCTCTCCGTCTGTTTCCGGGTCTCCCTTTCGGTTTCTCTCCCGGTCTCCCTTTCGGTCTTCCTCCCGCTCCCGGTTCTCCTCCGCCAGCAGCCTGGACAGCCCGTACGGGATCCCGCGCGGACCGCGCACGGTCAGCACACCGTATTCGCGCAGCCGGCTCAGCGGGTATCGGTCGTCGGGATACCGGCGGATCAGCCGGATCCACATGCGGCGCACATGGCTCCCCTCCGGCTCGCCGGGCCGCGGGAGGTCCGTCTCCACGGCCACGCACTGATAGCGGATCGCGCTGACCGGCGCGCCCACATACAGATAGACCGGATCGCCCGGACGAATATCCGACGTCTGCTTCCAGTGGATCACGTCGCTGAGGGCAAAAGCGGCTTCGATATCGTACATGTGCGGATTGGCCGGCACCAGCCACTCCCGCGGGCCGCGCGCCGCCTGCGCGGCGCGCTTCTTTTTCGGAAGCGTGATCTCAAAGCTCTGATCGAGCAGCGCGAAGACCTCTTCCTCTCCGAGCGACCCGTCCAGCAGCACGGTCAGCCAGCTTTCGTGGTTCATATGGTACCCGGGCAGGATCGACGTGCCGTTTCGCAGGCTCGCGTTCATGACCGGATCTCCTTTGACGTTCAGGACATCTACCATGTCCGCTCCGGGAAGGCCCAGCCGTGACCGCTCGACCGAAGCGACCAGCCCGAACCATTTTTTATTCTCCGGATGGCGCAGCACGCCGAAGGACGGGAGCCGTTTCCACAGGTATTCCGGCTCCACGCCGTAGGTCTCCGCCGCGTACGCAAGCAGTTCGTTTTGATCCATCGTTCATTGCCTTTCCGGCTGTCCTGCCGTATAATACAAGTATTGAAACGGCAAGGAGGCCCCTGCCCTATGTCCCGACCCGCCGGGCGTCTGCTGACGCTCTTCTTTTCCACCTTCAAGATCAGTGCCTTCACCTTCGGCGGAGGCTTTGTGATCGTACCGCTGATGCGGAAACGATTCGTGGAGGAGCTCGGCTGGCTCGACGATCAGGAGATGCTGGACCTGACGGCCATCGCGCAGTCCGCGCCGGGCCCCATCGCGGTCAACGCGTCCATCCTGGTCGGATACCGGACCGCCGGCGTGCCCGGCGCACTGGTCACGGTGCTCGGTGCCGTCCTTCCGCCGCTGATCATCCTGACGATCCTGTCTTTCCTCTATGACCGGATCCGCGAAAACCGGTTCGTTGACATGGCCCTGACCGGCATGATGGCCGGCGTCGCGGCCGTGCTCTGCGACGTCGTGATCTCGCTCGTACAGAACATCGCCAAGCAGCGCCGATGGTTCCCGCTTCTGATCCTGACCGGCGCCTTCCTGGCGATCCGGGTCCTTCACATCAACATCATGCTGGTCCTTGCAGTCTGCGGACTGATCGGCGCACTCGAAGCACGCGCCCGCACAGCCGGGAAAGGGGATGCGGCATGATCCTGCTTGAACTGTTCTGGTGCTTTCTGCAGATCGGCCTGTTCAGCTTCGGGGGCGGCTACGCCGCGATGCCGCTGATCGAGCATCAGGTGGTCGACGTGCATCCCTGGCTGAGCGCGGTCCAGTTCGCGGATGTGATCACGATCTCCGAAATGACGCCCGGTCCCATCGCGATCAACGCGGCCACGTTCGTGGGCACGCGGGTGGCCGGGATCCCCGGTGCCCTGGCCGCTACCTGCGGCTACATCGTGCCGTCCTTCGTGATCGTGACTCTCCTTGCGTGGGTCTATACCCGTTACCGCAGTCTGTCGTCCGTGCAGGGCGTGCTGGCCGGCCTGCGGCCGGCCGCCGTGGCCATGATCGCCTCCGCGGCCGTCACGGTCCTGACGCTGGCCTTTTACGGACAGCGCACGCTGCCGGCGGAGACCCTGCTGCCCCGGCCCGTCCCGGCGCTCCTGTTTGCGGCGGCGCTTCTCCTTCTTCGATGGAAAAAGCCGCATCCGGTCCTTGTGATCCTCGGGACCGGCGCGGCCGGCGTCCTGCTGTTTTCGCTCTTCTGAAGGCCGCGGCCGGCAATCGTCCGCGTCCGGCCTTACTCTTCCGCTGTTTTTGCGACGTCGGCCAGCTGATACCGCACGGCCCTGGCCAGATCCTCCCGCGCGATCTCGACCTGGAAGCCCACTTTTCCGCCGGAAAAGCAGATGTCCGTCCACTGCTCCGCGGAACGGTCCAGAAAGATCGGGAACGCTTTCTTCAGGCCGATCGGGCTGCAGCCGCCGTGCACATAGCCGGTCAGCGGAAGCAGCTCTTTCTGCGGGATCATCTCGATCTTCTTTTCACCAGCCGCCTTTGCGGCCTTTTTCAGGTCCAGTTCCCCGGCGACCGGGATCATGAACACATAATATTTCTTCGACGCCCCGACCGTGACCAGTGTCTTGAAAACGCGCCCGGCCTCTTCGCCGAGCGCGGCCGCGATCCAGGCTCCCGACAGGCTCGGATCCGCTTCATAGGTATGTTCACGGTACGGGATCTTCTTTTGCGCAAGGACACGCATCACGTTCGTTTTTTCCATATCATCTGTCTCCCAGGAGCGTTTCCGCCTTCCGGTCCGCCCATGCGCACAGCGCCGGCACACGGATCCGGTCAAACAGCCACAGCCGGGCTTTTTCGATCAGGCTCATGGCCAGATACAGGCCTGCCACGAGACACGGCACCGCGGCCGCGAAAAGCGGGAGCGGCAGTTTCGTCAGAGCCGCCGTCGATCCTTTGACCACGTGATCCCAGATGGGCTCCCATACGTGGATCAGATACACGCCGAGCGCGGCCGGCGCCAGGAACGACGCGATCTTCCGGCCCGCGCCGCGGACCCGCCACCGCGCGCACAGCGCCAGCAGGCTCACGGAAGCCAGGGTGATCGTGGGCGAGATGTAGCTGATCAGCGCATTGTTCCCGCCAAACGCCAGCAGGGCCCAGCTGACGAGGATCATGGCCGCATACGAGGCGCCCCAGACAGCCTTCGGCAGCCGGTCCGCCAGGCCCTCCGTGCGGAAGAACGCGCCGGCCAGATACAGGACCGTCAGCCAGATCATGCTGTATCCACCGCCGAGTCCGTACGGCTTGCCCCCGGTCACCGTCGGCAGCACGCACATCAGCAGGAACGCGCCCGCCAGGAAGAATCTCCTCTCGGGCGCGCTCGCCGCGCGGACCGCGCGGTTCAGGAGCGGCGCCAGCAGCAGGAGCCCCGCGTACGCGGTCACGTACCAGTAGGCTCCCATCGTAAACGGCAGGGCCGCCTTCAGCCAGATGCCTTTCGTCAGCCAGTCCGGACGCAGGCATGCGCACAAGGCGGTCAGCCCGAGCGTATAGAAGACGGTCTGCAGCCACAGCTTCAGCAGCCGGGACGGCCGGAACGAACTGTTCACACCGACGTATCCGCTGATCAGCGCGAAACAGTCCACGGCCCCGAACGCGGCCGTCTCATACAGCCAGCCGATCCGGTAATGGCCCGCGGACGTCCTGGCCGCAGCGGACAGGATCCCGCCCTGCCCCAGCACGTGGAGCGTCACGATCATCATCATCGACAGGATTCGAAGCCACTCGATGCCGTCGTTCTTTTCCTTCACCGGGCTCCTCCTTTCCCGCCGTCTTTTCGTTTCTTTGATACTTCAAAGGAACGGGTCAAAGCCCTCCTTGAAGCGCTTCATCATCTCGTTCGTGAGGCTCAGATCGTCCTCCTGCAGTTCGATCTCCTCCGGCGCGGCCCATTTCGCGACGGCCAGTTCCCCATCGTCCCGGCGGATCCGGTCCGATCCGTCCACGCGGCAGTAAAAGCCGGCCAGGATGTCCTGGGCGATGCCCCACGGCTGTGATTTATAATATGTGATGTCACAGACGCGCAGCCCGGTCTCTTCCATGACCTCGCGCGCAACGGTCTCCTCGAGGGTCTCGCCGATCTCGGTGAAGCCCGCTACCAGTGCATAGTGCCGGACCGGCCGGTTGCTGTATTTGGTCACGAGGAGCTTGTCCCCGTTCACCACGCCCACGATGACGGCCGGCATCAGGCGCGGATAGACCGTGTTCCCGCAGGCCGGACATTTCATGGCGCGTTCCGTGCTGTGATGGACCATCCGCGTGCCGCAGCTCCCGCAATAGCGGGACGCGCGGTACCAGGTGAACAGGTGCATCGCCGTAAACGCCGCGTAGATCTGCTCGCGCGGCGCGTCCGCGCGGGCACGCAGCTGCGACATGCGCTGCCAGGCAAAGCCGGGCAGACCTTCTTCGATGCCCTGCACGTGGTCCGCCGCGGCCTCCGTCCCGGGCCGCGCCGGCTCCGACGCCATCTCTTCCGCCACCGCTCGCGTATCCCCGGTCAGGTCCGGTTCCTCCAGCATATAGTAGTCTTCTTCATCGACCGTAAAGAGATACCGCCAGACCGCTCCCGGCAGAACGGCCCCGATCTCCCCGACCCGGGGAAACAGTTCCCCCTGCGGCCGCGCCAGCATCTTGGAATAGCCTTCATGCCGCCGGAACAGGACGGCCCGGTCTTCCGGCCGTGCGGTCTTGTCCGGGTCGTAATGATTGATCAGCCTGTGCGGCGCGATCTCGTGTACCATGCCGTCATCCCCTCTTTGCGTCCGGCCTGCCGGCCGGTCTCTTCCGGTCTGTTTCAGTCCCCATGCTGCCCTGGCCGACTCATTCCCGTCCGGCTTCCGTGCGTCCGGCCGTTCCCGTTCCGGCCGTCTTCCCGTTTCGTCTTTTCCGCTCCGGGTCAGTCCCGCGGCGGGACCCCGTAGATCTCCACGGTCCCGTTCGGCTGGTAAAAACGGACGAATTCTTCGTTTTCCAGATCGATGAAATAGCTGCGGATCATACGGCAGATCCCGCCGTGTGTGACCAGCAGCACAGTATCCCTGTCCGCATCCCGGCACAGCTCATCCAGGAACGGATAGACCCGTACCGCCACGTCAAGGTAGGATTCCCCTCCCGGGAAACGCATGAGGAATTCCCGTTTGGCGCGCTGATAGGCTTCGTCATCACGGGCCGCGCCCTCAAACGAGCCGAAATCCTGCTCGATCAGCCGCGGCTCGACCGTGACCGGCACGTCCGAAAACCCGGCCGCCTCGCAGATCAGCCGCACGGTCTGCCGGGTGCGCAGCATCGGGGATACATACACGGCTTCGGGCGCCGTCATGCCGGCCAGCTTCCGGCCGGCCTCACGGGCCTGCGCCTCGCCGTGTTCGTCCAGGGGGATATCGGTGCGCCCGAGGACCACATCTTTTTTGTTCCATTCCGTCTCACCGTGACGGACTACCATGATCTGTTTCATGCGTTCATTATACCCTCCGCGGCGGACCTTGACAAGGGGCGAAAGCCTTGACACACCGCGTCCGTTCCCGTTATAATAGACAGGCAACCGGCGGCACGAAGCCGCCCGGACCGCATGGCCCGCCTGCGGGCCTGCCGTCCTTTCCGTCGGATCACATCGTCCTTCCGCGTATTTTTCTGAAAGGATTCCCGGCTTTCCGTGATCCGGCCCTTTACAAAAGATCGATGTCACGAAGACATGACTCTCTCCGCCGCAGCGGGGAGGCCCTGTCTTTTTTTATGAAAGCCGAACGAGGATGCAGGAGCACATCGGAAAATCCATTCTCCGAGGGGCTCCTGGATCCGAGTGGCAACAAAATGAGCATGTAAGCCGCGCGACCAAAAGGGAGCGGGGCTGGAATGCGAATTATTCAGCGGTTTCGGAGCTGTGAAACAGCGCAGAAAACGCGTACGGCTTTCATAACAGTATGGTGCCGCATCGTGCGGCATGCCGACTATTTATGGAGGAAGAACCATGCATATGGCGGATGCGCTGCTGGCCCCCGCGGTCGCGGCGACCATGTATGTCTGCTCCGGCACGGCGGCCGGAGCGTCCGTCGTCAAGCTTCGCAAGGACGAAGCCACCGAAAAACTGCCGATGATGGCCGTCGGCGCGGCCCTGGTCTTCGCCGGCCAGATGATCAACTACACGATCCCCGGGACCGGCTCGTCCGGCCACCTGTGCGGCGGCATGATGCTCTCGGCGCTGCTCGGACCGCAGGCCGGCTTTCTTTCGATGATCATCGTCCTGACCATCCAGTGCCTGTTCTTTGCGGACGGGGGCCTGCTGGCCCTCGGCGCCAACATATGGAACATGGCCTTTTACGGGTGCTTCGTCGGATATTACCTGATCTGGCGCCCCATCATGAAGAGCCGTCTGTTCTCCGGTATGGGAGAACGGGGCGCCGTCCGCGCCCGGATCATCCTGGCTTCGATCCTCGGCTGCGTGATCACGCTGCAGCTCGGCGCGTTCTCGGTGGTCCTGGAGACCCAGCTGTCCGGTATCACGGAGCTGCCGTTCGGCGCGTTCGTCGCGCTGATGCAGCCGATCCACCTCGCGATCGGCCTGATCGAGGGCCTGATCACCTCGGCCGTCCTGCTGTTCGTCTATGAGGCGCGGCCGGAGCGCCTGATGGATGTGACGCCGGCGGCCGGAGAAAAGCACCGGTTCTCGCTGGGCACCACGGTCGCCATCCTGGCCGTGATCGCGGCCCTGGTCGGCGGCGGCCTGTCCCTGCTGGCCAGCTCGCATCCGGACGGACTGGAATGGGCCCTGTTCGGAAACGCGGAAGAAGGCTACGCGGCCAACATGGCGCTGGACGAGGAAGACTTCGGCGTCCGGAGCGGCGCGGCCGACGCGGCCGCCAACATCCAGGATCACACGGCCTTCCTGCCGGATTATGCCCTGAAAGGCAGTGACAGCCCGATCGGCACCACGGTGTCCGGTCTGGTCGGATCCCTGATCGTAGCCGGGGCGGCAGCCGGCATCTGTCTGCTCGGCGGTTTCTTCCGCCGTCGCCGCCGCTGACGCCATGGAGCGCCTTGACCGCGCCCTGGGCGAATTTCGCCAGATGGAGGAGCTGGCGGTATCGGACAGCCCGATCCACCGGCTCCACCCGCTGGCCAAGTTTCTGACGACCGTCCTTTACATCCTGATCGTCGTCTCCTATCCGAAGTACGCCCTGCGCGCCATGCCGGTCATGGCGCTTTTTCCGATTCTGCTGTACCAGATCGCACGGATCCCTCTCTCGCTCTGTTTTTACCGGCTCCGCTACATCCTGCCCCTCGTCTGCGCCGTCGGCCTGTTCAATCCGTTCTTTGACCGGACGCCGGCCTTTCAGGTCGGAGCCCTGACCGTAACGGGCGGCATGATCAGTTTCCTGACGCTCCTGTGCAAAGGCGTGCTGTGCCTGACCGCCTCGTTCCTGCTGGTCGCGACCACGCGCTTCGACGCGCTCTGCGCGGCGCTCCGAAAACTGCATGTCCCGTCCCTGCTGACCAACCTCCTGCTGCTGACGTACCGGTACATCACGGTGCTGATGGAGGAAGCGTCGGCCATGACGACGGCCTACCACCTGCGTGCCCCGGGCCAGAAGGGCATCCACATCTCGGCCTGGGGGTCGTTCCTCGGCCAGCTCCTGCTGCGCAGCATGGACCGGGCGGAGGATCTGTTCCGCGCGATGCAGCTGCGCGGCTGGCACGGGCACTTCCACTATGTGGACCTGCCTTCGTTCACCGCGCGGGATGCCGCCTATGTCTGCGGAGGGGCCGCGCTCCTGGCCCTGGTCCGTCTGGTCGATATCGCCGGCCTCGTCGGATCGCTGCTGGTCCGGTAACGCCTGCCGCCTCAGACCGGCGCTTCACTCCATCCTGATGATCCCGGAGGGACCGTATGATCTCATTTGACCACGTTTCTTTTGCCTATGAACCGGACCGGCCGGTCCTGTCCGACGTCTCGTTCTCGATCGGAGCCGGCGAGGCCGTCGGCCTGATCGGCGCCAACGGCGCCGGCAAATCCACGCTCCTGCAGCTGATCCTGGGGCTGCTGGCTCCCACCGCCGGACAGATCCTGGTCGGCGGCCTGCCAGTCACGAAGGAGAACCTGCGGGAGATCCGCCGCAAAGCCGGCCTGCTGATGCAGTCCTCGGAGAACCAGCTGTTCCTGCCGACGGTCCGGGAAGACATGGCCTTCGGACCGCGCAACTATATGGTCTCCGCCGAAGAGACGGAGCGCCGCATCGACGAGGTGCTCGCGCGGCTGGACCTCGCGCACCTGAAGGACCGCTACAACCACAAGCTCTCCGGCGGGGAGCGGCGCATGGCCGCCATCGCAGTGGTCCTGTGTCTGGAGCCCGAGATCCTGCTGATGGATGAGCCTACGATCACACTGGACCCGAAGAACCGCCGCCGCGTGATCACGATCACGCAGTCGCTGACACAGACGCGGCTCATCGCCTCGCACGATCTGGACATGATCCTCGATACCTGTTCCCGCGTGATCCTGCTTGCGGACGGGACCGTGGCGGCCGACGGACCGGCCGATGAGGTCCTGCGCGACCGCGCGCTGCTCGAAGCCCACGGGCTGGAGCTCCCGCTGCGCCTGCAGGGCTGACGGCCGTCCGGACCTCTGCCGGGCCCGGATCCGGATGCCTGCTCCGCAACGCGGCCGGCCGCCGCAACGCTCTTGCGAATCGGCTGATAATATGCTATGATGAGTGCTGATCTGTTTCAGGAGGTAAACCGCTTTATGGTCCGCATTTTTGCCGACAGCACCTGCGATCTGTCTCAGGAACTTGTGCAGCGCTATGACGTCCGTGTGATTCCGCTCCACATCGTCCTCGGTCAGGAAGAATACCGGGACGGGGAGGACCTGTCACCGGATCAGATCTATTCCTGGTCGGACCGTCACCAGACCACGCCCAAGACGTCCGCGGTCTCGCTCGAGGATTCCATGAAGGCGTTCCGCCCCGTACTGGACGCGGGCGATGAGATCATCGTCTTCTGCATCTCGGAGCAGATGTCCGTGACCGGCAACGTCTTCCGCATGACCGCGGAGGAGATGGGTGCCGCGGACCGGGTCTCCGTCATCGATTCGCAGAACCTGTCGACCGGCATCGGCCTGATGGTCATCGAAGCCGCGATCCGGGCCCAGGCCGGGGAGCCGCGGGCACAGATCGTGTCGGAGATCGAGGCCATCCGCGGGCGCGTGCGTGCCAGCTTCGTCGTGGACACGCTGACGTACCTGCACCGGGGCGGCCGCTGCTCGAGCGTGGCGGCGCTGGCCGGGAGCGTCTTAAAGCTCCATCCGATGATCGTCGTGGAGAACGGCGCCATGCATGCGGATAAGAAATACCGCGGCAAGATGAGCTCCGTGATCATGAGCTATGCCCGGGATCTGGAGCCGGCGCTCAAGACCGCTGTGCCGGACCGTGTCTTCATCACCCATTCGGGCTGCACGCAGGACGTCATCGACGGCGTCCATGCCTATCTGGAGAGCCTCGGCCGTTTCCGGGAGATCCTCGTGACCCGCGCGGGCGGCGTGATCTCCTCCCACTGCGGTCCCGGCACGCTCGGCGTGCTGTTCATCGCGGGGGAATGATCCGGCCCGTTTTTTACGGCCGTCTGTCACAATAACAAAAACCCAGTCCTGCGGGCCACGCACCGGCTGCCCGCAGGACTGCCGTATCAGAAAGAAGAATAAATGCAGCGGGGCCCGGCCCTTCGGCCGGTCCCCGCTGTTTTTTCTATTCCGGGACGCATCGCGACGTCTCCGTGCCCCGGGCCTTCCGCGCGGCGCTCCGCGCGTATCATCTCTCACCGCGGCGTCCCGGAAGTTTCAGATCTTCACCGCAACGTCCCGTAGCCTCAGATCTTCATCGCCGCGTCCCAGGCGCCCCAGATCACGCTGCGCACGTTTCCGACCGCCTGCGCGTCCCCGATCACGACCGTCTTCTTTTTCAGGTCATCGGGAACGGTCAGCGGAGCGGGCTCGTAGCCGACCGACGTGATCACATCGTCCGCCGGCACCACGTACTGTTTCCGGTTCTTGTCCTCGATCACGGCGTCGTGCTCTCCGATCGAGACCACGCGGCTCTCCAGATAGACCGGCACACCGTTCGTGCGGAAACAGTCGCGCAGGTAGCTCGAATTCGCGAGGCACAGGTTTTTGACGGCCATCAGGTCGTTCTGCATCTCCACGATGACCGGCCGTTTCCCTTTCCGGAACAGGTCCAGCGCGATCTCGCAGCCGGTCAGTCCTCCGCCGATGATCACGACGTCGTCCCCGGTCTCCCGTCCGTACAGGTACTCGCAGGCCTCCATCGCGCGTTCGCCGCCCGGCACGGACAGCATGTGCGGCCGGGCGCCGGTCGCCACGATCACCGCGTCCGCAGACAGTTCCGAGAGGTCTTCGACCCGCGTACCATATCTTACCGGGATCTCGAGCAGCCGGATCTGGCGCTCGAGCCAGGCGATCAGCTGACGGTCCTTTTCCTTGAAGGACGGGGCCGCCGCGGCCGTAAACACGCCGCCGAGCCGGTCCGACGCCTCGTAGATGGTCGGATAGTGGCCGCGCAGCTTCAGAACACGGGCCGCCTCCATGCCGCCGAGTCCGCCGCCGATGACGGCCACCCGGCGGGGTTTTTTGGTGCGCTCGATCTTATACTTTTTCGTCTGCATCGACATCGGATTGACCGCGCAGCGGCACATGCCCATCGTCTCGGACAGATCCTGGTCGTTCGCGCTCCCCTCATGCCGGCACAGTGAGAAGCAGGCCGAATGACAGCAGATGCAGGGGCGGATGTCCTCTTCTTTTCCCTCGCTCAGCTTCGTGACCCACTTGGGGTCCGCAAGGAACTGACGGCCCACGGCCATCGCGTCGATCCCGCCGCGGGCAACCGCCTCCGCGCCGGTCCGCGGATCCATGCGTCCCGCGCAGACGACCGGGATATCCACGAACTTCTTGATATGCTCGACGTCTTCGAGGTTGCAGTTCTCCGGCATATACTGCGGCGGATGCGACCAGTACCAGGCATCGTACGTGCCGTTGTCGCAGTTGAGCATGTCATAGCCCGCGTCCTGCAAAAACCGCGCGGCCCGCTCGCTCTCTTCCATGTCCCGGCCGATCTCCCGGTACTCCTCGCCCGGCATCGCGCCTTCCCGGAACGCCTTGGTCTTGCTGACCACCGAATAGCGCAGCGACACCGGAAATCCGCTGCCGCAGCGTGTTTTGATCTCCCGGACGATCTGCGCCGGGAACCGGTAGCGGTTCTCGAACGATCCGCCGTACTCATCCGTCCGCTGATTGGTATACTTCAGCGTGAACTGGTCCAGCAGGTATCCCTCGTGCACCGCGTGGACTTCGACGCCGTCCACGCCGGCCTCCTGACAGAGCCGGGCCGTCTCGCCGAACGCGTAGATGATCTGATCGATCTCCTTTTTGGTGATCGGGCGGCAGGTCACGCCGTCCGCCCAGCGGTTCGGCAGCTTGCTCGGCGCCGCGGTCAGATACTCCGCGTCGATCAGCGGCCGGGCCAGCGTGCCCAGGACCTTGTTCTTCGCGAGCAGCGCGAGCGGCTCCGACAGCGCCATGGAACGCCCGAAGCCCGCGGTCAGCTGGATGAACAGCTTGGCGCCGCAGGCGTGGACCTCCTCCGTAAACGCCTTCAGCTTTTTGAATTTGCCCTGCCCCTGATAGAGCCAGCGCCGGCCGATCACATCGCGCACCGGCGCGATGCCCGGGATCAGCAGGCCGCAGCCGTTCTGCGCGATCACGCGCAGCAGGCGGGCCGCCTCTTCATCGAAATGATTGGGCTCCATCCAGCCGAACAGGCAGGTCCCGCCCATCGGAGCCAGTACGATGCGGTTCTTGACCGTCAGATCCCCGATCTTCCAGGGCGTGAACAACGGCTGAAGCTCTTTCTCCATCCTCGTCTCCTTTTCTCTGCTTGCGTCTTTCCGGTCCGAAAAAACGGCGCAGCGGAGGATCCCGCTGCGCCGTGCACTCATTTCTCCTCCGAAGGCTCTGTCAGGTCCTTGATAAAGCACCGGCGGCGCTTCTGCGGCTCCAGATGGAACATCTTCCACTGCGCCAGAATCTTCTCGTTGGTCTCCAGCATCGGCCCGGTCTCCGCGAACCGGATCCCGTTCTTCAGGCATCCCTCGTTGATATGGCGCATGACGACGCCGTTCAGGCCGCTGCCCTGAAGGTCCGGCCGCACCGCGATCAAAAACAGGTCCACGACCGTGTTCTTCTTCAGCGCCTTGAGCACACCGATCCATCCGGTCGGGAACAGGCGCCCCCGGCTCTTCTTCATAGCCTCAGCCATGGACGGAGCCGCCACGCCGAACGCGGCCAGCTTATCGTTCTCATCCACGACCAGGCAGCAGTATTCGGGATTGATCAGCGGCAGGAACTTGTTCACGTACTTGGTGATCTGGTCCTCGGACAGATCCACGGTCCCGTACAGCTGGGCGTAGGCCTCGTTGATCAGTTCGAACGCCTGGTGCACGTACGGCTTGACGGCCGCGCGGCTGTTGACGGTCACCTTGCGGAACTTTCCGCTGCGCAGCACATAATCCGAGACCAGCTCGAGCTTGCGGTAATCCTTCCCGCCGGGCTGCGGGACCGGGATCAGGTATTCGATCCAGTCCGTGTCCTTACGGTAGCCGAGGCGCTCCAGATGCTTCAAATAATACGGATGATTGTAATAGGTGATGAACATGCTGCGCTTGTCGAAACCGTCCACGAGCAGGCCCTCGCGGTCCAGGTCGCAGAAACCGAGCGGGCCGTGGACCTGGTCGCAACCCTTCTCCCGCGCCCAGCCTTCCACCGCTGCAAAGAGGGCGTCGGACACGGCCTCATCGTCGATGAAATCGAGCTGTGAGAACCGCATGCGGTTCGTATGCCATTTTTCATTCGCGCGTCGGCTCAGGATGGCGCCGATGCGGCCCACGATCCGGTCCCCGCGGTAAGCCAGGAACGCCTTGGCCTCGCAGTATTCGAACGCCGGATTCTTCTGCGGATCCCAGTCCGCCATATCGTCGCCGAAAAAGGCCGGGACGAACTGCGGCACGTCTTGGTAAAGCTCATTCACGAAATCCACGAACTTCCGGCGCTGGGCCTTCGTGGTGACTTCTTCGATACGGATATCCGCCCGGCTGCCCGCATCTGTTCCGGTACTGGCTGTGATGCTCATTTTTCAGATCTCTCCGTAATGCTTGATGATCGACTGGGTGCCGTCGTTTTCCATGCCCTGAGCGGCCAGGTCTTCAAAGTCCGCCAGGACCTTGCGGACGATCTCCAGATCCACGCCGACCTTTTCCGCCTCCTCGACGGCGATCCGCATATCCTTGATGTAATGCTTGATGAAGAACCCGGGAGCGAAATCTCCCCGGATCATCTTGACGCCGTTGTTGTCCAGCTGCCAGCTGCCCGCGGCGCCCTTGCTGATGGCCTCATAGACCTTCATCGGGTCCAGGCCGTTCTTTTTGCTGTACATGATCGCTTCCGCGGCCGTGGTCAGCGTGCCGGCAAGGGCGATCTGATTGGCCGCCTTGGTGTGCTGGCCGGCGCCGGCCGGTCCCATATAGTGCAGGTAGGAGCCCATGGCCTCGAACAGCGGCCGGCAGGCCTCCACGTCTGCCTCGTCCCCGCCGCACATGATCGTCAGCGTGCCGCTGCGGGCGCCGCTGTCCCCGCCCGATACCGGGGCATCGACCGCGTGCATCCCTTTTTCCTTCGCAGCCTCATAGATCCGGACCGACTGGCTCGGGCTCGTGGTCGTCATATCGATCAGGTACGCGCCTTCGCGCGCGCCCGAAAGGATCCCGTTCTCGCCGAAATAGACCTCGTCGACGTCCTTCGGGAAGCCGACCATCGTGATCACCGCGTCCTGTCCGGCCGCGCAGGCCGCGGGCGTGGCAGCCCAGGCCGCGCCTTCGTCCATCAGTTCCTGCGCCGACACCTGACGGCGGCTGTAGACCGTCAGTTCAAAGCCGGCCTTCATCAGGTTGCGGGCCATGCTCTTGCCCATCACGCCGATTCCGACAAAACCGATCTTCTTCATATACACTGCCTCCGCAGATAGGATATCTTTATTCTAATATGAATCCGCCCGATTGGCAAGACGCATCCCGGCGGGAAAACCTTACGAATGCTGCGGGATGAGCCTGTGAACAGCCAGAGCCGGAACGATCGCGCATTTCCGCCCCGTCAATCTTGTCTGTTCCGGAAATCTCCGCTATAATAAAAGCAGCCGGCCGGCTCTCCGGCCGTGCCCATCATCCGTTCCGTATATCCGCGGGGGAGATCATGAAAGCAAAAAAACAGCGCATTTTCGATATCATCCAGATCGGGAAGGAGGACGACGCGGCCAGCAAAGCCTTCGACTGGTTCCTGGTCTTCGCGATCCTTCTGAACATCACGGTCCTGATCCTTGAGACCTTTCC
>CACXFD010000025.1 GCA_902766845.1 uncultured Lachnospiraceae bacterium
ACGGTATCACCGAAACAAGCCTCCTTTCGGCTGTTGCTGTCTCATTCAGTATGTATGCCGGGCCGGCGCAGTTTTCCGCCGGCGTCTCCCGGCCTTTTCAGCCGGGCCGGCGTACCTGTCATCCGTTCTCTGCCCTTCCGGCGCTTTGGCCGGGCCGGCGCGTCAGGTCTTCTCCGCCCGCGCGAGCACGCGCGTCAGGCTCCGCAGCAGGTCGCCGGCCATCAGGGCCCGGCGGCTCACATGATCCGCCGCGTCATCGCCCGCGAGGCCGTGCAGATACACGCCCAGGGCGGCGGCCGCCGTCCGGTCCGTCATGCCGGCCAGCAGCGTGCCGATCACGCCCGAGAGCACGTCGCCGCTGCCTCCGGTCCCCATGCCCTGGTTGCCCGAACGGTTCAGGAACACCGGCCCCTCCGGGGCAGCCGTGACCGTGCAGGCATCCTTCAGCACGCAGACCACTTTCTTCTCCGCGGCCACGGCGCGCGCCGTTTCGGCCGCGCGCCGCCTCACCTCCGCGGCGCTCTGCCCCGTGATCCGGGCCATCTCGCCGATGTGCGGCGTGATCACGCTGCGGCCTGCGGCGCCGTCCCAGGAGACTTCGCCGGCCGCCAGCGTATTCAGCGCGTCCGCGTCGATCACGAGCGGGACGCCGGTCTCTTCCAGTACGCTCCTCAGCAGCGGCGCCACATGGGCGCCCCGTCCCAGGCCGGGGCCGATCACGATCGACGAGGCCCCGTCCGCGGCCTCCCGGACCAGGCGGGCCGCCCTTTCCCGGATCTCCTCCGACTGCCGTCCGCCGCCGTCTGCCGCGGTCAGCGCGGCCGGATCATAGGTCGTGAGCAGGGCTTCGGGCACGCGGGTCTGCACGATCACGCGGTTCGCTTCCGGCGTGAGCACGCGCACGAGCCCCGCTCCGCAGCGATACGCGGCGGAGGCGGCCAGGCAGGCCGCGCCGGCCATGTTCTTCTGCCCCGCGATCACGAGGACCTTGCCGAACGTTCCCTTATGGCCTCTGGCCGGACGAACCGGCAGGAGGCTCAGATCACTTTTTTCCAATGCGCGGTATCCGGGCCGCGCCGCTTCCAGACAGGATGCCGGATAGTCGAGCGGCGCCGTGATCAGCTCTCCGCAGACCTCCGGTCCGTGGCCGAGCAGGCAGCCGGCCTTGATCCGTCCGAACGTGACCGTAGCCTGCGCGCGCACGCAGATTCCGAGGATCTCCCCACTGGTGGCGTCCAGCCCGCTGGGCACGTCCGCCGCGAGGACCGGCGCCGCCGATGCGTTGATCCGCTCTACGGCCTGCGCGAACGCTCCGCCGACCTCCCGGGTCAGGCCGATCCCGAACAGCCCGTCGATCCAGAGCGACGGCTCCGGCAGGTCATCCGGGAATCCCTCGAAGACCGGGGCGCCGAGCTTTCGGATCACGGAAAGGTGCGTCTGATACTCCGGCGTGCCGCGCGACGGGTCTCCGACCAGCACGGCCTGCGCTGGAACGCCGCGCGCCAGGAGCTGCCGGACCGACGCGAGCGCGTCCGCCCCGTTATTCCCGGGACCGCAGACCGCCAGGACCGGCCCGTCTCCTCGCCGCATCTGCACGGCCTGCGCGGTCAGCGCGCAGGCTGCCTGCTCCATCAGAGCAAACGACGGGATCCCGAGGCCCTGCATGGCCGCGGCGTCGAGCGCTTTCGCCTGTTCTCTGTCGAGCACGATCTCCATGAGCGTTCCTCTCTCCGATACGATCCGGCCCGGTCCGTCTCTTTCGGTCGGTCCGTCCCGGCCTCTGCGGGCGCGGTCCGCGATCACGGCCCTCCGGCCGTCTTCGCGCAAAAAGGCCCGCATGCCGCCGCGGATCGCGGGGAGCGGGCGGGACCGGTCTTACGGTTCTTCCGGATACCGGCTGTGATACAGGTAGGACAGTTCCATCAGGCTCTCGGACAGGTGGACGTTCTCCACGACCACATCGTCCGGCAGGGCCAGATCCGTATGCGCAAAATTCCAGATGGCTTTGACGCCGCAGGCGACGAGGCGCTCCGCGACGGCCGGCGCGTTGGTCTTCGGGATCGCGATCCCGGCCATCCGCACCGGATGCTCCGCCAGGAACGCCTCCAGCTCCGCGATATCCCGCACGACGAGCCCGCAGGCCAGCGTCTTGCCGATCAGTTCGGGGTTCTGGTCAAACATCGCGATCATCTGAAAGCCGCGTTTGACAAAATTTCCGTAATTCGCCAACGCGCGGCCGAGGTTGCCCGCGCCGATGAACACCATCTCATTCACCCGGTCCAGGCCGAGGATGCGGCCGATCTCCTGATACAGGTATTCCACATGATAGCCGTATCCCTGCTGCCCGAACGCGCCGAAATGATTCAGGTCCTGACGGATCTGGGACGCGGTCACGTTCATGCGGCGGCTCAGCTCCGCGGACGAGATCCGCTCCACGCCGCTCTCCATCAGTTCATCCAGGAACCGGTAGTAGCGGGGCAGGCGGCGGATCACCGTATTCGGGATCGATTTGACATCCATGAGATCACCTCGGCTTTCACAAGATCGGGTCCCGTTTATTATACGTTTTTTGTCAGGGATTTGTCAATGCGCGGTCGGCCGTTTTCAGCCGTCCGGCCGCGCTTTTCGGGCCGGTCCGGATCCCGGCAGGACCGGCTGATGTCTGCCTCCCGGGCAGGCCTCAGCCTGGCACATCCCGAATCCCGGACGCGTCAGTCCGTCTTGACATCGCCTGTGTTCCGGCCGCGTCCGGCCCGGCCCGCCGTCACCGGCAGAAAAAGAACCGCAGTCCGGCCAGGGCCCGCACGCGCTTGCCGCGCATCGTATCCTCGGTCGGCTCCACCTGCGGCGCCATGCATTCTTCAAGGAACTTCTCACAGACGGTCTCGCTGGCGATCGCCTCGCCGCCGTAGACGCGGAACAGCGCCACGTCCTCTTCCGTTTCCAGGACCATCGGCGTTTCGAACAGCGCCTGACACAGGTGGTAGGTCTCGCGGGGATCGATCGGTTTCGGTTCAAAGATCCCCCGTCCGTCCATCGTGGTCCCGACGCGCTGCTGGCAGCTTCCATGCCCTCCCGGGGTAAAGAAGATCCAATAATACCGTTCCTTCTCCCGAAAGACCGGTCTTCGCCTCTTCCTGTCCGTGAACGCTTTCAGCGTTTTCCCCTGCCCCGCCGTCAGACAGAGCAGGTAATCCACCGATGTGTCCAGTGCCCCCGCGAGCTTTGTCAGGGAATAGGTGTCCGGCTTATGCGTGCCGCTCTCGTAGCGCCGGATCGTGCGGACGCTCACGTCCGCCTTCTCTGCCAGCTCACTCTGTGTCAGCCCGGCCGCGCGCCGCAGCGCGCGGATCCGGGACCCTGTATCTTCCGCCATGAATGCTTCGCCTCCCTCTTGGAACTGTATGCGGAAAAACTACGAGGCTAATTATAATCAGCCGGACCTTTTCCGTCACCAGACAACTTTGTCCGCTTCCGGAGAGAAGCGATATTCCTGCAGAAATGAACGCTCAGCGCATCCGTTTTCCGGTTTTGGCTTCGTTTCGCATTCGTTTTTCAGGAAATCAGCCGCTTTACGCGGCCTACCCGTCCGCACCGGTCCTGTAGAATAGAAACGTGCAGTCCGAGTTCACACGAAAGAAAGGAGACGTTCCGTGAAAAGACAGGACCGACGTGCCCGGCTTCCGATCGATACGCGTTCCGATTTTTCCTCCGAGCCGACCGAAGACGAGCTTCAAAACGGCTCTTTTTCCGCCGGCCGGGTCATTGACCGGCTGGCTGCCCTGCGTACGGACATGGGGATCTCCGCGCGTCAGCTGAGCCGTGAACTGGGGCATTCCCCCTCGTATATCAACGCGATCGAGAACCACCGCCGCGATCTCTCGCTCGAAGGCTTTCTGGCGATCCTGGCCTGCCTTCAGGTCACGCCCGCGCTGTTCTTCTCCGACGACGATCCGGCCGCCCGGCAGGCGCGGCTCGGCTTTTACCGCACGCGTCTGAAAGAAGAGCACTTTGATCACCTGATGCAGCTGGCCCGCGATCTCGCGGAAGCCGGCGCGGGAAACGCTGCGCAGGCCGGCGCGGAAGACGTCGGGAGAACCGGCGCGGGAGCAGAAGCTGAGGCGGAAGAAACGCCGTGACCTTCCGGCCGCGGAAGGCGATTCTGCGTGCTGCGGCAGGCTATTCCATGCGCCTGCAGTCAGAAAAAGGGAGGCGGGGACTGAAATATTAGTCCCCGCCTCCCCTGTGTTTGCTCTGCGCCGCGTCCGGGCCGCCGGCCCGGTCTGCCTTTCCGTCTGTTCCCGGTCTTCCTGACGGTCTGCCTGACGGGCCCTGAGCGGGCCGCCGGCCGTCCGGTCACATCTCTTCTTCCGACAGTTCGGTCCAGCGGTCGTACAGCGCCTCCAGCGCCTCCTGCGTTTCCTCGGATTCCTTCTGGAGCGCGATCAGCCGGGCCGCGTCGCGGCACACCTCCG
>CACXFD010000026.1 GCA_902766845.1 uncultured Lachnospiraceae bacterium
CCCATCTTCCTGATGGCTCTCGATCTCCCGCTGCCCAAGCAGGTCTTCGGCCACCCCTGGCTGTTGATGAACGACGGAAAGATGTCCAAATCCGTCGGAAACGTGATCTACGCGGATGACCTCGTGGACATCTTCGGCGTGGACGCGGTGCGCTACTTCGTGCTGCATGAGATGCCGTTCGAGAATGACGGCATCATCTCCTGGGAGCTGATGGTGGAGCGCAATAACGCGGACCTCGCGAACATCCTCGGAAACCTCGTGAACCGCACGGTCTCGATGACCAATAAATACTTCGGCGGCATCGCGGAGAACAAGGGCGTCCACGAGCCCGTGGACGATGACCTGGCCCGCACGGTCCTCGAGACCCGCGTCAAGGCGGACGCCTGCATGGAAAAGCTGCGCGTGGCAGACGCCATCTCCGAGATCTTCACGCTGTTCAAGCGCTGCAACAAGTATATTGACGAGACCACGCCGTGGACGCTCGCGAAGGATCCCGAAAAGGCAGACCGCCTTTCCACGGTCCTCTATAACCTGCTCGAGGCCATCACGATCGGTGCCAGCCTGCTGGAGCCGTTCATGCCCGGGACCTCCGAAAAGATCCTCGCCCAGCTGGGCGCGCAGAAGCGCCCGTTCGAGGAGATGGACCGCTTTGGCCTGCGCCCGGCCGACGCCCGCGTGACCGAAACGCCGCAGATCCTGTTCGCGCGTCTGGACCTCGCGGAGACGCTTGAAAAAGTGGACGCCCTGGGCGGCGCCCCGGCGGCCCCCGCAAAACCGGCCTATCCGGAAGTTCCGGCCAAGGAGCAGATCTCGATCGAAGATTTCGCGAAGGTCCAGCTGCAGATCGGCGAAGTGCTCGAATGCAAGCCGGTCCCGAAGGCTAAGAAGCTCCTGGTCTCCCAGATCCGCATCGGAAACGAAGTCCGCCAGATCGTCTCCGGCATCGCAAAGTTCTACAAGCCCGAGGAGATGGTCGGCAAGAAGGTGGTCGTCGTGACCAACTTAAAGCCCGTCACCCTCTGCGGCGTCGGAAGTTACGGCATGATCCTCTGCGCCGCGGACGATGATGCCGGCCGGCTCTGCGTGGTATCCCCGGAAGATCAGGACATCCTGCCCGGCAGCGAGGTCCGGTAACATGAATATCTTCGATACGCACGTCCATTACGACGACGAGGCGTTCGCACAGGACAGGGAGGAACTGGTTTCCTCCCTTCCTTTGTACGGGATCGGTCCGGTCTGCGACATCGGCTCTTCCGTGGCAAGCAGCCGCGCGGCCGCGGACCTGGCGGATGCGTACCCCTTCGTCTACGCGGCCGTCGGCGTCCACCCCTCGGAGACCGAGGGCCTGACGGAAGCGGACATGGAGACCCTGAAGGAGCTCTATGCCCGGCCCAAGGTCGTGGCCGTCGGGGAGATCGGCCTGGATTATCACTGGCCGGAGCCCGGCCGGGAGCTGCAAAAGAAATGGTTCGTGCGGCAGCTCCAGCTGGCGCGGGAACTTTCCGCCCCGGTCGTGATCCACAGCCGCGACGCGGCGCAGGACACGCTGGATATCGTCCAGAGCGAAGGGCAGGGCCTTACCATGGACATCCACTGCTTCTCCTACGGGAAGGAGCTGGCCAGGGAATACCTGAACCTGGGCCACTATCTGGGCGTGGGCGGCGTGCTCACGTTCAAGAACGGGAAAAAGCTGCGGGAGGCGGTCACCTACGCCCCGCTCTCGCAGATCCTGCTGGAGACCGACTGCCCGTACCTTTCGCCGGAGCCCCTGCGGGGCCGCCGCAACTCTTCCCTGAACCTCCCGTACGTCGTGACCGCCCTCGCGGCCCTGAAGGGCGTATCGGAGGAGGAGGTCGTCCGCGTGACCCGCGAGAACGCGTTTCGCTTCTACCGGCTGGAGCCGGACAGCCTGAAAGCCTGAACACCTGCACGGCCGGGCGACCCGCCGCCCCGACCATGTCTTCTCTGCACGCTGTTTCTTTTTCTCAGGTGAACGTTATGAAGAACATGACCCTTCCGGAACACTTCGTACAGATCCTCGGAACGCGGGGGTCCGTCCCGGTCAGCGGGCCGGACTTTGCCCGGTACGGAGGCGCCACCACCTGCGTGCTGGTCCGCCTCGACGGCCGGTTTCTGGTGCTGGATGCCGGCACCGGGATCCTGAACCTGCCCGAGGACGTCCTCGCGCAGCCCGCGCTCTCTCTCCTGCTCACCCATCCTCATCTGGACCATCTGGCCGGCCTGCCGGCCTGCCCGTACCTGTACCAAGGCGGCGCGCAGCTGACGGTCTACGCGGAAAGCGATACGGCCGCGGCCGCAAGCTCGCTGGCCGCGCCGCCCTATTGGCCCGTTCCGCTTCGGGACGTTCCGGCGCGCGTGCGCTTCTCCCCGCTGACCGCGGACTTTCTGATCGGCAGCGTCCGCGTAGAGACCATACCCGGCGACCATCCCGGCGGGACGCGGATCGTGAAACTGACCGGACCGGCCGGCCGCCGCACGGTCGTCCTGGTGACGGACTGCACGCTGACCCCGGAACAGACCGAAGTGCTCACAGACTTCGCGCGCGGCTGCGACCTGCTGCTCTGCGACGGCCAGTACACCGAAGAAGAATGGCCCCGCGCGGCCTCGTACGGCCACAGCACGCAGGCCGCGGCGGCCCGCCTCGGCCAGGCCTGCGGCGCCCGGCAGGTGCGTGTGATCCATCACGACCCGCGCCGCACGGACACGCAGCTGGATCAGGCCCTGCCGGCGCTGCGGCAGACCTGCCCGCACGCATCATTTGCCTATGAAGGAGAGGTCATCGAACTATGACGAATCAAGTGGATGCCATCCGGGATTCCCTCTGCGCCGGAGCCGCGCCGGCCGCATCGGACTCCGCCCATGCGCCGGTCGGATCGGGTCCTTCCTTCGCCCCGGCCGATGCCCGGCTGCTGGAGCTGTGCGTCGCGCTGACGGCCGAACATGACCGCGAGGCGCTGCTGAGCCGCATCCTGGATGCGGCCATGGACCTGGCCGGCTGCGACGCGGGCACACTGTACCTGCTCGAAGACGGCGCGCTGCACTTCTGCCGTCTGTTCACGCGCTCGCAGGGCGTGCGCCAGGGCGGCCACGACGACCCGGTCGAGCTCCCTCCGGTCCCGCTGGAGGACGCCTATCTCTGCGGCCGCTGCGCGCGCCGCAAAGAACGCATCCGCGTCGATAACGTTTACGCGGACGACCGTTTTGACTTTTCGGGCACGCGCCGCTACGACGAGATGACCGGCTACCGCACGTGCAGCATGCTGGTCCTGCCGATGGAGAATGAGAAAGGCCGGCTGATCGGCGTACTGCAGCTGATCAACGCTATGGACGGCGAGGGCCGTACCGCGGCCTTTGACCCGGCGCTGGAGCCGCTCCTGACAGCCCTCGCCTCGCAGGCCGCCATCAGCCTCGCGGCCATGCAGTACACGGATCAGATCAATACGCTGCTCGACTCGCTCGTGCAGGCGTTCTCGCGGGCCATCGACGAGCGCTCGCATTATACGGCCAACCATACGAAGACGATGGCCGCCATCGGAGACCGCTTCCTCGACTGGCTGGCGACGGCCCGGCCGGAAAAGGCGATGGCGCCGGAGAAGCGCAAGGCCTTCCGGATGGCCGTCCTGCTGCACGACGCGGGCAAGCTCGCGATCCCGCTGCAGGTCATGGACAAGGCCACGCGCCTCGCGGACCGGCTCGCGGATATCGAAGAGCGCTTCCGCGTGATGGGCCTGCTGGACCGTCTCGCGCAGGCGCAGGGGCTCCTTCCCGAGGCGGATGCGGGCGCCCGCGCCGCAGAGCGGGAACAGGCTCTGGAACGGATCCGCCGCGCGGACCGGGCCGGCTTTCTGCCGGATGACGAGCTGGCCGCCCTCGCGGCCATCGCGCGGCGCACGTTCACGGACGAGACCGGTGCCGTCCGGCCCTGGCTCACGCCCGAGGAGGCGCAGTGCCTGTCGATCCGCAAGGGCACGCTGACGGACGGAGAACGAGCCTCGATGCAGAGCCACGTGGCCGTCACCGAACGCATCCTTGAACAGATCACGTTCCCTGAAGAATATGCCGATGTGCCGGCCTGGGCGTCGGCCCACCATGAATTCCTGAACGGGACCGGCTATACGCACCGGCTGTCCGGTCCGGACATCCCGCGCGAGGCGCGGCTCCTGACGATCCTGGACATCTTTGAAGCGCTGACCGCCAAGGACCGGCCCTATAAAGCGCCGATGCCCGTGGAAAAGGCCCTGTCCGTACTGGAGGATATGGCGGCCCATGGCTGCCTGGACCCCGATCTGCTCGCACTGTTTCGCGAGAGCCGGGCCTGGGAGGGCGTGCTGTGATGGCGGCTGAACGATCCCCGGAAAGCCGGGAGGCCGGCGCGGCCCGGACCGCCGCAAAACGCGGGCCGGTCCGCGCCCTGCTGTTCGCGCTGGCCGCGGCGTCCGTCCTGACGATGATCGCGGCCCTCGGCTGGCTCTACCGGCCGGATAACGCGCTCTCCGACGCGCTGTACCAGCGCACCGGCCTGCAGTGTCCCGACATCGTCGTGATCGGCATCGACGCGGACACCGTGGAGGCCCTCGGGCCGGTCACGGGCCTGCGCGGCGCCATGGCGGACGTGATCGACCGTCTCTCGGCGGACCCGGCGAACGTGCCGGCCGTCATCGCCGTCGATCTGATGTATACCGGTGAGAACCGCGACGCCCCGGAGGCGGATGCGCGTCTGGCCGCGGCGGCTCAGCGGGCCGGCTGCGTGGTCGTGGGCGCGGACGCGGTGTACGGGCCGGAGCTGATCCCGCAGGGCGGCTCGTTCGCGATCGAACAGCGCCGCGTCCTCGGCTGGCATGAACCGTATCCGGCGCTCGCGCAGGCCGCGTCCTTCGGGCACCTGAACCAGATGCTGGACCGCGACGGGATCTTCCGCCACGCCCAGCTGTGGGCCGACGTGCCGGACAAGGGACGGATCCCCTCGTTTGCGCGCGTGATCTATGAACGATGGTGCGCGGCGCAGGGCACGGAGCCAGACCCGGAGCCTGCCGTTTCGGAGAGCGGTTTCTATTATCTGCCGTTCTCGCAGGGCACGCGCGGCTACAGCGACGGCGTAAACTTCCTGGACCTGTATGAAGGCCGCGTCCCGGCGCAGCTGCTGCGCGGACGGATCGTGATGATCGGCCCGTACGCGGCCGGCATGCAGGATGAGTACTCTGTCTCGCTGGACCACGCGGTCAAGATGCCCGGCGTGGTGATCCAGGCGAACATCGTGGAAGCCTTCCTGAACGGTTTCTTCCCGAAAGAGGCGGGCCGGACGCTGCAGCTGATCGTGCTGTTCGTTATCTGTCTGGCCGCCGCCCTCTTCTTCCGTGACCGGAAGGTCCTGCCGTCCGTACTCGGCTGGCTGGCCCTCTGCGCGGCCTGGATCAGTATCTGCGTCCTGGCCTATCGCCGCGGCGTGATCCTGCACGTCCTGTGGGTGCCGGCCGCTGTCACGGCGCTCTTCATCGTCTCTGTGGCCCTGAACTACATCCGGTCGGCGCGGGAGCGCCGGCGCGTGGTCGATACATTTGGCCACTACATCGACCCGGTGATCCGGGACCGGCTGCTCGCGCAGGGACCCGGCGCGCTGAAGCTCGGCGGCGAGACGCGGGACATCGCGGTCCTGTTTGTGGACGTGCGCGGCTTTACGGCCATGAGCGAAGCGCTGGACGCGCAGACCGTGGTGGAGATCGTGAACCGTTACCTGACACTGACCACGGACTGCATCCTGCGTTATCACGGTACGCTGGACAAATTCGTGGGCGACTGCACGATGGCCGTCTGGAACGCGCCGCTCGAGCAGGACGATCCGGTTCTGCTGGCCTGTCAGGCCGCCCTGGACATGGTGGCCGGCTCCGAGGCCCTGGGCCGGGAGCTGCAGGAGCGCTTCGGGCGGACCGTATCCTTCGGCATCGGCATCAACTGGGGACCGGCCGTAGTCGGGAACATCGGCGCGCCGCGCCGCCTCGACTACACCGCCATCGGCGATACGGTCAATACGGCCTCGCGCCTGGAAGCGAACGCGCCGGGCGGGACCATCCTGCTCTCCCGCGCCGCGGCGGACCGGCTCGGGGACCGCGCGCGCGTGACCTCGCTCGGCGATTCGATCCGTCTCAAGGGCAAGGCCGCGGGTTTTGAGGTGCTTCGCCTGGACGGACTGACACAGCCGGAATAAAAAACTTCTGTTCCTATTTACGATTCCCTGTTATAATCATGTATTATGGCTACACTCGGTGATCCGAAAAACACGATCGAGATCCTGCAGAAGCACGGGATCTACGCGCAGAAGAAGTTCGGGCAGAACTTCCTGATCGACACGCACGTCCTGGAAAAGATCGTCGCCGCGGCGCAGATCACGAAGGACGATCTGGTGCTGGAGATCGGCCCCGGAATCGGGACCCTGACCCAGTACCTGTGCGAGGCGGCCGGGAAGGTCCTGGCCGTGGAGATCGATTCCAACCTGATTCCGGTACTGGCGGACACGCTGGCCCCTTACGGGAACGTCACGGTACTGCACGCGGACGTCATGGACCTGCCGCTTTCAGACGTACTGGCCCGGGAAGCGGAGGGACGGCCGATCAAGGTGGTCGCGAACCTTCCGTACTACATCACGACGCCGATCCTGATGCGCCTTTTGGAGGAGCACCTCCCGCTGACCAGCATTACCGTCATGATCCAGAAAGAGGTCGCGCAGCGCATGGCCGCGGAGCCGGGCTCCAAGGAATTCGGCGCGCTGTCGCTGGCCGTGCAGTATTACGCGGAGCCCTATCTGGCGGCCAATGTCCCGCCCAACTGCTTCCTGCCGCGCCCGTCGGTGGCCAGCGCCGTGATCCGGCTGACGCTGCGCAGCGAGCCCCCGGTCAGCGTCCGGGAGCCGGAGCAGATGTTCGAGCTGTTCCGCGCCGCGTTCCAGCAGCGCCGCAAGACGCTCGCAAACGCGGTCGGAAATTATACGGGCCTGCCCTACACGCGGGAGCAGACCGCGCAGGCTCTGGAGAGCCTGGGGCTTTCCGCCGCTGTCCGCGGCGAGGCGCTGTCGCTGGAACAGTTCGCGGCCCTGTCCGACGCGCTGGACACGGTCTGCTGACATCCGCCGCGGCGCCCGGCAGCCTTTCCGCCGCATAAGCCGGCTGGCATGCCTTTCCGCCGCGGCGCCTGACACATCCCCGCACATGATCACATCCGGGCCCGGCCCGGCAGGAGGTACAGTATGCGAAGCATCGAAGAGATCCTGAGTTCCGAAGACCTCCACCTGTCCTTCGAGGTCTTTCCGCCCAAGACGAGCGATACCTATGAATCGGTCGAGCACGCGGCCGGCGCCATCGCGGCACTTGCGCCGTCGTTCATGAGCGTGACCTACGGCGCCGGCGGCGGCACCAGCGACTTCACGGTCCGGCTGGCCGCCGAGCTGCAGGACGCCTACCGGCTTCCGGTGCTGGCCCATCTGACCTGCATCTCCTCCACGCGTGAGAAGGTCCGCGCCACCCTGCAGCAGCTGCGGGACGCCGGCCTGCGCCACATCATGGCCCTGCGCGGCGACATCCCGAAAGACCAGCCCGTCCCGGGCGAATATCACTATGCGGCGGACCTGATCGCCCAGATCCGGGCCTTCGATCCCGACATCTGCATCGGCGGCGCCTGCTATCCCGAAGGCCACGCCGACGCGGCCAGCCTGCGCGAAGACATCCTGCACATCCGCGAGAAGGTGCAGGCGGGCTGTTCGTTCCTGACCACGCAGATGTTCTTCGACAACAGCGTCTATTTCAGCTACGTCTACAAGCTGCGCGAGGCGGGCGTGGACGTGCCCGTCCTGCCCGGCATCATGCCGATCACGCGCAAGAGCCAGATCACGCGCTCGGTGGCCCTGTCCGGCACGCAGATCCCGCCGCGCTTCCAGGCCATCGCGGACCGCTTCGGCTCCTCGCCCGCGGCCATGCAGCAGGCCGGCATCGCCTACGCCACCGAGCAGATCATCGATCTGTTCGCGAACGGCGTCCGCAACATCCACGTGTATTCGATGAACAAGCCCGAGGTGGCGGCCGGCATCCTGGCCAACGTCTCGGAGATCCTGAAGGGCTGACAGCAGGCCGGCCGGGCCGGGATTCGGCCCGCCATTGATCTGCCGGCCGGCCGGTGTCCGGCCGGACTGACACCCGCAAGAAAGAAGGCGATCCCATGGAGCTTGACCGGCTGACCGGTCCGTCCTCCCACCGCGAGGACACGCCGCATCTGCTGCGCGAGACCGCGCGCTATCTGCGCGCGGGGTCCGATGCGGGCGCAGCGGTGCAGGATCTTATCTCCCGCGCGCTGGATCAGATCCGGGAGACCGCGCAGCCGCGCTGTCTCTGTGTGCGGCATGAGCTGCAGGTCCTGCCGGACGATGAACTGGTCCTGGCCGGGCTCCCGCTCCGCTCCCACGACCTGTCCCGAAATCTGGCCGGCTGCACCGGCGTGCTCTTTTTCGCGGAAACGCTGGGGAGGGAAGTGGACCGGCTGATCCGCCGCGCCGAGCCGCGCGACCTGCTCTATGCGGCGGCCCTGCACGCGGCCGCGGCGGCCTGGATCGAGGCCTGCATCGACGATGAGTGCGACGCGCTGCGGATCCGCTTCGCGGCCGAGGGCCTGGGGCTCCGTCCCCGCTACTCGCCCGGCTTCGGCGACGTGCCGCTCACGTTCCAGCGCGACTTTTTCCGCATCCTGCGGCCTGAAAAAGCGATCGGCATCACGCTGACGGAATCGTGCCTGATGATCCCGTCCAAGTCCGTGACCGCGCTGATCGGACTGTATCCCGATAAAGGAGAACGATCATGACTGAAACAGTTCCGCATCTTTCCGACGCGTTTCATCCCGGCCCGCGTCCTTCCGACTCATCCGACCCTTTGACGGCCGCTCTTTCGCAGCGGCCGCTTCTGTTTGACGGCGCGGCCGGTACGTTCCTGCAGGCCCGCGGCCTCGCCCCCGGCGAGCTGCCCGAGACCTGGAACGTACTCCATCCGGACCGGATCCGGGACATGCACCGCGCCTACGCGGCGGCCGGCTGCGACATCCTGACGGCCAATACCTTCGGCGCGAACGAACTGAAATTCCGGCCCGAAGAAGCGGACCGTCTGGTCCGCGCGGGCATCGCACTGGCGCGGGAGGCCGCGGCGGGCCGGCACGAGATCTTTGTGGCCTGTGACATCGGTCCCACCGGACGGCTCCTGGAGCCGCTCGGCGACCTGCCGTTCGAGACCGCTGTCGACGTGTTCCGTCAGACGGCCGCCTCCGCGGCCGCGGCCGGCGCGGACCTGATCCTGATCGAAACGATGAGCGACCTCTATGAGCTCAAGGCGGCCGTCTTGGGCGCGCGCGAGGCCTGCTCCCTGCCCGTCTTCGCGACCGTCACGTTCGATGCCTCCGGCAAGCTCCTGACCGGGGCCGATCCGGCCGCGGTCTGCGCCCTGCTCGAAGGGCTCGGCGTGAGCGCCCTCGGCGTCAACTGTTCGCTGGGGCCGGATCAGCTCCTGCCCATCGTGACGGACCTGCTGGCCCATACGCAGCTTCCGGTCATCGTGCAGCCCAATGCGGGCCTGCCCCGCACCGAGGGCGGCCTCGTGCGCTACGACGTGGGGCCCGGCGCCTTCGCGAAGGCCGGCCGCGCCTTTCTGGCCGCCGGAGCGCGCGTGCTGGGCGGCTGCTGCGGCACCACGCCTGACCACATCCGCGCGCTGCGCGGCGTGATCAACGCGTTCTGTGAGCTTCCCGATGCTGACGGTCATCCGTCCGCAGCCGGGCGGCCCGAAGAAACGGCCTCCGCGGCAGTATATCCGTCCGTGGCCCCGGACGGCCTGCCGGTCCCGGTCATCTCTTCGTGGAGCCGCACCGTGCGCTTTGACGGAGACCCGGTCCTGATCGGCGAACGCATCAATCCGACCGGCAAAAAGCGTTTCCAGCAGGCCCTGCGGGAGCGTGACATCGACTACATCGTCCGGGAAGGTCTCGCGCAGGAGGATGCCGGCGCGCAGGTCCTGGACGTCAACGTGGGCCTGCCCGATGTGGACGAACCGGCCCTGATGGAGGAGGCCGTCCGGGCGCTGCAGGCCGTGACCGCGCTGCCGCTGCAGATCGACACCTCCGACCCGCGCGCGCTCGAGCGCGGCCTGCGGGCTTACAACGGCAAGGCCCTGGTCAATTCCGTGAACGGCAAGGCGGAGAGCATGGAGGCCGTGTTCCCGCTCGTGAAAAAGTACGGCGGCGTGGTCGTGGCGCTGACGCTCGACGAGACCGGCATCCCGGACACCGCGGACGGCCGGATCGCCATCGCGCGGCGCATCTACGAGACCGCGGCACGCTATGGCCTGTCGAAGGAAGACATCCTGATCGACCCGCTCGCGATGGCCGTCTCCTCGGACTCCCGCGCGGCCCTCGTCACGCTCGAGACCCTGCGCCGCGTCCGGGACGAGCTCGGCGGCCGCACGATCCTCGGCGTCTCGAACGTCTCGTTCGGGCTGCCCCGCCGCCCCGTGATCGGCGCGGCCATGTTCACGATGGCGATGCAGTACGGCCTGTCCGCCGCCATCCTCAACCCGCTCTCGGATGAGATGATGAAGAGCTGGTACGCGTTCCGCGCGCTGACCGGACGCGATGATCACTGCCAGTCCTACGTGGCGGAATTCTCCCCGGCCGGTGACGGCCGGTTCGCGCAGGATGCGGACGGTCCGTCCGCCGCAGTCTCCCGCGCCGGCGCAGCCGGCTCCTTGGCGGGCGCCAGTCCCGCAGACGGCGCGGGCAGCACAGACGGCTCAGCCGGTGCCCCGGGCAGCGCATCTGCGGCCCGCAGCGGTGCGGCCGGTCAGAGCGCCCGTGCGGGCTCCGCGGCCCTCACGCTCTCCCTGGCCGTACAGAAGGGCCTCGCCTCGGACGCGGCGCGGCTGTGCCGACAGGCTCTGGATGCCGGCCGTGAACCGCTCTCCGTCATCGATGAGGACCTGATCCCGGCGCTGACCGTGGTCGGGGAAGGCTTCGAAGCCAAGACCGTCTTCCTGCCGGGCCTGCTGATGAGCGCGGACGCGGCGTCGGCCGCGTTCGAAGAGATCAAAAAACGCCTCTCCGCTTCCGGAGAGACGCGCGAGGCGCAGGGCCGCATCGTGCTTGCGACCGTCAAGGGGGACATCCACGACATCGGCAAGAACATCGTCAAGGTCCTGCTGGAAAATTACGGGTTCGACGTGATCGACCTCGGCAAGGACGTGGCGCCCGAGACGGTCTGCGAGACCGTCGTGCGCGAGAACGTCCGGCTGGTGGGCCTGTCCGCCCTGATGACGACCACGGTCCCGGCCATGGAGGAGACGATCCGCCGGCTGCGCGAGGCGGCGCCGGACTGCCGCGTGATGGTCGGAGGCGCGGTCATGACGCAGGCCTACGCGGACCGCATCGGCGCGGACTTCTACGGCAAAGACGCGATGGCGTCCGTGCGCTACGCGCAGGAGGTCTTCGCGCAGTAAACACGTTTTTAGAAACAGGGTCTCTGTTGATGCTTTGATCAGGAGACCCTTATCTTTCTGCAGGGTTATCTTTTTTGAC
>CACXFD010000027.1 GCA_902766845.1 uncultured Lachnospiraceae bacterium
AGATGGTTGCGGCGAATGCCGCGTAACGAGCAAAGTGCCTGCACTTTGCGCGTGACCGCTTCTTGGGAAACCGCAAGGGTGAAAAGGCAGTGTAAGAGACTACCGCCCTCACGGTAACGCGAGGGGCACATGTAAACCCCATCCGAAGCAAGACCAAACAGAAGGCATAAGGCGGCCCGTCTGCCTTCGGGTAGGTCGCTCGAGCCTGTCGGTAACGGCAGGTCCAGATAGATGATCACGCAACGACAGAACCCGGCTTATCGTCTCAGTCACACTTTCTAAGAAACCACAGGGAGAGAATGCCATGAAAAAGATCGCTATGTTCCATAAGGTCAGTTTTGACCGCTATAAGGAAGACTGGGCGGATACCTTCGGCGCGATCGACGAAAGTATCCTGCGCGAGATCTATGACGCCATCCGGCTGCCGCGCCGCGCGACCACCGGTTCGGCCGGATACGATTTCTTCCTTCCGATGGCGATCTCCCTTCGTCCCGGCGAGAGCGTGATCGTTCCGACCGGCGTGCGCGTGGACATCGAGGACGGCTGGGTCCTGCAGATCTATCCGCGCAGCGGCCTCGGCTTCCGCTACCGCCTCCAGATGAATAACACGGTCGGCATCATCGACAGCGATTATTTCTACTCGGACAATGAGGGACATATCTTCGTCAAGCTGATCAACGACAGCCGGGAGCACGAGATCGTGGAGCTTCCGGCCGGAAACGCCTTTGTCCAGGGCCTGTTCGTGAGCTTCGGCATCACCACGGACGATGAAGTCGAGGCAATCCGCAACGGCGGCATCGGCAGCACGGACGCCCGCAGGCAGGAGAACGCATGAAATTTCGAATCACGGCGCTGGTGCTGACGGCCCTGCTGGTCCTGGGCACCTGCGGATGTCAGGGGAAAGCCGCTCGGTATCATACGGAGGGGCTTTCCGCATATCAGGACGGGGACGCGGCCGCGGCGGAGAGCCTGTTTGCGCAGTCGCTCGCGGAGAAGACGGACCCCGACGTCCTGCTGGATCTCGGAACGCTGCAGCTGCAGACGGAACAGTACGAGAAAGCGCAGGAATCGTTCACGAAGGCGCTCTCCCTGCGGCCCAGGAGCGGCGCCGGCTGGCGCGGCCTCGGCATCGCCCAGATGTACCGGCAGGACTGGGACGCCTGCATCACGTCGTTCTCGCAGGCGATCGACAACCCGGAGGAACTGGACGCGGAGCAGATCGCCCAGCTGCGGTATCTGCGCGGCGCGGCCTTTCTGATGACGGATCAGGACGCGGCCGCCAAGGCGGATTTCGATGAACTGGCCGCCGCCGGCGCGCTGTCTCTGGCCGCGGAAGGAGCCCGGCTGCTCGGGGACCGTCTTCTGGCGCAGAAGCAGTATGAAGAAGCCCTCGAAACGTACCGGGAAGGCCTGTCCCGGGCCGGGGATCAGCCCACCCGCGCCCTGTGCCTCGGAGAGGCGGTCTGCCTGGAGTACCTCGGACAGTTTGAAGAAGCTCTTGAAAAGTTCACCGCCCTCGCAGAAGCCTTCGGCACGGACGAGGCCACGGATAAGGAGATCCGTTTTCTGAAGACCCGCGTGCAGCCGTAACGGCGGCGCCGGGAAGGCGGACAGGACCGGCACGGAACGGATCACGGACAAGACCAGACGGCGCGCCCCGCCGGAGGCGCGGAGGAGTTTGTTTGACGGAACTGACACAGGAAAAAGAACGCGTCGTTCTCGCGGCGGTGGCGACCGGGAGCGTGGAAACCGCGGAGCGGTCGCTGGATGAGCTGGCGGAACTGGCGCGGACGGCCGGCGCGGAGGTGACCGCGCGCCTCGTGCAGGCGCGGGAGAGCATCCACCCGGTCACGTACCTGGGCAAGGGAAAACTGGAAGAACTGCAGCGCGTGATGGACATGACGGACGCGACCGGCGTGATCTGTGACGATGAACTGACGCCGGCCCAGCATCGTTCGATGGCGGATGCCGTGAGCGGAAAGATCATGGACCGGACGCTGCTGATCCTGGATATCTTTGCGGCACGCGCCCATACCAAAGAAGGCCGGATCCAGGTGGAACTCGCACAGCTGCGGTACCGTGCCACGCATCTGACCGGCATGGGGCAGGCCCTGTCCCGTCTCGGCGGCGGCATCGGCACGCGCGGCCCGGGCGAGAAAAAGCTCGAGATCGACCGGCGCCGGATCCACCAGCGCATCGGCCAGCTCAAAAAAGAACTGAAGGATCTGGAGCGCCACCGCGGGGAGCGGCGCAAACGCCGCGCGGGATCGGACAAGAAGGTCCTGTCGCTCGTCGGATACACGAACGCCGGCAAGTCCACGCTGTTCCAGCGGCTGACCGGATCGCAGACGTATACGGACGACCTGCTCTTCGCGACGCTCGACCCGCTCACGAAGACAGGCTATCTGGGCGGCGGAAAGACCGCGCTGTTCACGGACACAGTCGGCTTCATCGAAAAACTGCCCCATCACCTGATCGTCGCGTTCCGCAGCACGCTGGAGGAGGCGCTGGAAGCAGATATCCTGCTGCATGTCGTGGACGCTTCGGGAAGCGCGGTGGAAGAGCAGATGTTCACGGTCTATCAAACGCTGCGTGACCTGTCCTGCACGGACAAGCCCATCCTGACCGTCTTCAACAAGATGGATCAGGCGGATCCGGACCGGATCCTGCGGGATTTTCAGGCGCAGCGGTCGTTTTATATCTCCGCGAAAACAGGCGAAGGCGTGGAAGAGATGCGCGCCGCCCTGTATGACATGATCTGCGGAGGGACTCAGGAGGAAACTGTATGAAGAACCGATCCGTATCCGGACGTTTCTGGAGCGTGGTCTATCCGATCTTTCTGTATATAGCGCTCCAGATCGCCGCGATGATGTTCGGGAGCCTGTTCGCGTTCGTGCGCATCACGAAAGAGGCGGCCGCGGCCGGCGGGCCGATGGATTTCATGGAGAACATGAATAAGGTCAGCGTCTGGCTGCTGAGCCACCAGCTCGAGATGACCGTCGCGGCGGCCGTGATCTCGCTGCCGATCCTCGCTTTCCTGTATCTCCGTGATTTCCGGCTGCGCCGGAAGGACGGATATGCCGGTCATGAGAAGACGGCCCCGGCGCTGTTCGCGCTGATGGTCCCGCTGGGCCTGGCGGCCTGCATCCTCGGGAACAACCTGATCACGTTCAGCGGCCTGATCGCGCAGGACGAGGTGTTCGAGCAGGTCTCCGAGGCACTGTACCGCGGGAATCTGGCCGTGGAGTTCATCGGGATCGGGATCATCGTCCCGATCG
>CACXFD010000028.1 GCA_902766845.1 uncultured Lachnospiraceae bacterium
CCCCGGCCGGCTCACTTCTCCGGCGCCCCGGCCGGCTTCTTCCGGCTCCGCCGCAGCGCGGCAAACAGAGCCTGGCAGGCCGCGGCCAGCACGATATCGATCGCGGCCGCCGCCAGCATATTCACATACGGCGACATCGACCCGCCGCTTCGGTCCACCAGCGCCTGCTGGACCGGGAAGCCCCACAGGTACATGAAATAGGACAGTTCTCCCGCCGCCCCGAGCCGGGCCGGGATCTGACGGACCCCTCCGAACCAGAGGAACATCAGCGCGTACGGAAGCAGCAGGATCATGCCGATCCGGCCGGCCCCGAGCGCGAACAGCACAGCCGTCCCGGCCGCGGCCGCGCACGCGGCCCATCCGGACAGACGCACCTTTGCGCGGCAGACGTTATACAGAGTCCCCACATAAAAGAGCGCGATCGGTTCCGCGGCCGTGCTCAGGATCGGATATCTCCTTCCCAGCAGGAACAGGGCCGCCACACCGGCCGCCGCGGCCGGCGCGGTCAGCCAGTACTTTTTTTCTTCAAACAAATGCAGCTTGTGCGCCAGAAAGCAGGCACAGAAGCAGGCGAACTCGACCGGAAGGGTCCACAGGGCGCCGTTCACGGTCGGGCCGTAGGCGTTGCGGGCAAAGACGCCGGGCAGCGTATGGACCGGCAGCATCAGCGCGTTCAGCGCGTATCGCCAGGTGCCCGGGTCCGTAAAGAACGACGCCGCAGGCAGCTCGCTGAAGAGCGCGCCCGCCCCGATGCAGACCGCCACCACGAGGGCCAGCGGAGGCAGGAGCCTTTGGAGCCGTTTCCCGAGGAACGACAGCCGGGCCGGATAGCGCCGGACACTGTCGACGGCCAGATATCCTCCGCAGAGGAAAAACAGGTCAACGGCCACCGCGCCGAGCGTCGTCTGGCCCTTCGTCAGGGCAAACAGCCACTCCGTACGGTTATCGCCCCGCGACAGCGCGAACGCGTGCGAGACGATCACGAGGAGCGCGGCCAGAAAACGGCATAGCTGCAGGTTGTGGCTCTTTCCGGTAAAATCGGATAATCTCATGCGGCAGCTTTCCCCTCTGTCATCGTCCGAACGGCAGGTACATGCACCGGTATACGGTCCACAGCGTCGCGCACGCGGCCAGCGACAGGACGGCGCCCGTGTACAGGCCCTGCGGGATCTTCAGCTTCGCGCGGTCGGTGAAGAACAGCACGAAGACAGGCGCGAGCAGCGGCAGGTAATAGCGCGGCTGCACACCGGCGATGACTGATGCGCCGACCGGAGTATACGAGATATACAGCGCAGTCCAGATCAGGACCATGCAGCTTCCGCACAGCAGCAGGAACGCGGCGCGCCGGCCCCATGTGAGCTGACCCGCCCGCTCCGGCCGGTCCGTGAGCAGCGTCCCGAGGATAAAGATCGGGAAGAACCAGCGCAGCGGCGTGGCCTGCAGGTGCCCGAGCTGCCCGTAGATCTGAAAGCTCAGCAGGAAGTTGTACAGGTTTCCGAAGATCGATCCGAGCAGCAGCTTCGTATAGCCGACCGGATCGGCCAGGATATGCGCGATCTGTCCGCCCGCGTCGGTCTCGCCGCCGCGCGTGTCCGTCATGGCTTCGGTGTTCATCAGCGTCGGCAGGATGAACGTGCTCATCATGGCCAGGAAAGCCAGCACGACGCAGGTCTTCATGATCCAGAGCTGCGCGCGGCTCCCGAACTTCCGGTTCGGGATCAGCAGCGCGGTCAGGATCAGCGGCGCGTACACGGCCTTCGTGAGGCACCCCACGGTGAACGCGGCGCCGGCCACCAGAAACGCCGACCAGCGGATCTTCTCGTCCGGCGTCAGGATCTCGCGGATCACGATCGCCATCGCGAGAGTCAGGCATCCGATCGCGGTCGCGTCATACGAATACGTGGCGGCCAGGAACAGCGGCGTCGGCATCAGGGCCGCGCCGGCCAGCAGGCGCTTGCAGACCGGGATGGCCCGGATCGCGAAATACATCAGCAGGATATAGGCCATCAGGTTTCCGAGGCGTCCCAGCCGGAAGCACCAGGAGAACGGCAGGCGCAGCAGCAGGCCGATCTTCAGGAAGACCGCCTCGACCAGGTACCCGCCCGTATACTGGCCGGCCAGGGTCCGCGGCTGTGTATAGTAGACCGGGCCGTCGGCACCGGTATTCAGCGCGCCGTCGAGCGCGGACTGTTCCTCGGCGCCGTCAGGCTGGCTGTACGGCCAGTTGAACGTGGCCGGGATGAATTCGTGATAGGTGGTCGCGGAGACCTCCATGTCCCGCGGAAACTGCGCCACACAGTAGGTCCGGTAAAAATGTGCTTCCTCGTCCCAGCTGACCTTGTTCGTCGGAAGCATGACGATCATCAGGATCCCGAGGATCGCGGCCGCGCAGGCAAACGCCTGCTCGGTCCGGACCGCGAACCGCTCCCGGAAGATCCACAGCAGGCAGATCAGAAAGACCGCCCCGCCGGTCAGCAGGAGCAGACGCAGGTTGATCTGCTGCGTATTGGAGACCGCAAGGCTTTTGAGCAGAACCGTCTCGCCGCGGCTCCCGTCCTCCGAAAACGAGAACGACAGCGTGATCCGCTCCGCGCGGCTCTCGAGGGGCACGTACGAGGTGGCCAGGTACTGCGGCACCGCATCCTCGATCCGCACAAGTCCCGGCACGCCCTGTTCGTTCACGGTATCCGCTTCCACGACCGCGTCCATCAGCATCGGATGCTCCGCGGTATAGACCAGTTTATCCACATAGCCGGGCAGGCGGGTCACCGTGATCCGGCTCTCCGGTCCCATAACGATCCCGTCGGGCGTCACCTCGGCGTTCTCGACCGCGGCCTGCGCCAGCGGCAGTTCGATCACGCCCCGTTCCGCTTCCGGCAGGGACAGCAGGTGACGATTGTCCCAGACCATGACCGCGCAGGCAGCCGCGACCGCGAGCGCCAGCGCGAGCAGGCACAGGACCCACCGCGGCGTCCGGCTCTTTTTCCGTTTCAGTTTCTTTTCTTCCGCCATCCGGTCAGTCCTCCGCGGTCTCGCCGCTGTGCGGCTCTGTGCCGTCCGGCACGTCGTCTCCGGTGGAAAGGCCGTTCTCCCGGCCCGTTCCGCTTTGTGCGCCGGCCGCCGCGGGGGCCTCCGTCCGGTCCGCGGTCCCGGTCTTCATCAGCGCGATCTCCTGCGCCATCTGCTTGATCTTCTTCTGGGTGTTCGACAGCGCTGTGCTGAGCATGAAGACCAGCATGAGCAGGAACAGCATGCCGAGCAGGAACAGCATGTTGCTCGGCGTCGCGATGCCCATCAGGCGGGCCAGCCACACGGGGATGCCCGGAAAGATATCCAGCAGCAGCAGGATCAGCGCCATGCCGGCCCAGGGCAGCGCAAAGCGGAACTCGATCTTTTCACGGCGCGTCATCCGGACCAGATGCAGCAGGCCCAGTACGATCAGGCACCCGATGATGATCTGCAGACGGATATTCATACGCTCTCCTTTTTGCGCAGCGGCAGTTTATGGGCCAGCAGCACCGCTGCTGAGACTTTGATCATATAATACCCGCCCTTCAAAAGCGAGATCGAAGAGACGCCGCCCTGGCGCTCCCGCATCTGCACCGGCATCTCGCGCACGGACGCGCCGCTGCGCAGGATGCTGGTCACGCTCTCGGGCTCGGGATAATCCTTCGGATAGTCGTCGGCAAAGCATTCGATCAGGCGCCGGCCCGCCATCCGCATGCCCGACGTCGGGTCGGTCACGGTATGGCCGGTGCGCAGCCGGATCAGGGCCGTGAAATAACGAATCCCAAACTGGCGCAGAGCCGAAGACTGGAAGCCTTCGTGCGTGATGAAGCGGGAGCCGATCATCATGTCCAGGCCCTCTTCCTCCATCCGCTGCGCCATCTCCTCGAGATACCGCGCCTCGTGCTGACCGTCCCCGTCGAACTGGACCGCCAGCTCATAGCCATGCTCCTTCGCGTACCGGTAGCCGGTCTGCACGGCCCCGCCGATACCGAGGTTGACCGGCAGGTCCAGCATCGGGAAGCCGTTTTGCCGGCAGATCGTGCGCGTACGGTCCGTCGAACAGTCGTTGACCACGATGTAATCGAACGACGGCGCGTTCTCCCGCACGTCCGCCACGGTCCGTACGATGCTCTCCTCTTCATTGTAAGCCGGAATGATGACCAGCCGTTTCTTCTCGCTCATGAAACCGTTCGCCGGACCGATCCGGCGCCTTTCTGTCATTCTGGCCGCGTCCGTCAGGCATTCTTCCCGCTCGGATGCAGGGCCTGCTTGATCTTCATGTAATAGTGGATGATGCGGCTGCGGACGCGGCGCCACAGCACGCTCACCTCGGTAAAGAGGCGGCCGTAGCCGAGCACCGGCGCGTGCTTTTCCACGAGGCGGCGGTGTTCCGCCACGTAGACCCGGCCGCGCGTGCCGCTCCCCATGACCTGGTCCGTGTTGCTGTCCGCACGCACGCGAAAGCCGTTCAGCAGCTCATGGAGGATGTAGACGTCGCCCTCCTCGGCGAGCCGCATCCAGAACTCGAAATCGAGGATGTACGTAAAGCTCTCGTCGAAGCCGCCCAGCCGTTCGGCGTCCGTCCGGCGAAACATCGTATCGCAGGGGGCCCCGAAAAAGTTGTTGACCATGGCCGATATCTTCGCGAGGCGCCGGCCGCTCATGCGGCCGCGCACCGGGTAGCGCCGGAAGGCCCCGATCCGCACGTCGTCGCCGTTGATCAGCGCGGTATCGCTCATGACCAGCGTCACGTCCGGAAACTGCGACAGGCACGCGGCCTCCTTGCGCACGCTGCCCGGATAGAGCAGGTCGTCCGCGCACAGGAGCTTCACATACTCGCCGCGCGCGGCGCGGATGGCCTGGTTCCAGTTTCCGCCCATGCCCGCGTTCACGTCGTGCGGGATCAGGCGGATCCGATCGTCTCCGATGGCCGCGACCACGTCCCGGGTCCGGTCCGTGGAAGCATCGTCGGAGACCACGACCTCGAGCGGCTCATAATCCTGCGCGAGCACGGACCGCACGGTCCGTTCGATCGTGGCTTCGTTGTTATAGGTGGGGATGCAGATGCTGACCAGGGGATTCATACGATGCTCCCGTTCTGTAGATTATTCGTTCTTCTCCCACCACGCCGGTGTGCCGGTGAAGGTCAGGACCAGCAGGCGCGGGAGGCGGCGGTAGTGCCGGCCGAGCCGGTATCCGATGTATTTCCAGCCGCTCTGCCAGATGAAGCGCACGGCCTGGGCCGGATGCACCGACCGCAGCAGCTGGCCGGTGACGCGGCGCACATAGGCGATCCCTTCCCCTTCCGAGGGGACGCCCTCGAAGACCTCGGGGTGCATCGCCTGCGAGACGCCCAGGTCAAAGCTCCGTTTGAACTGCTGCTTCGCGGTATAGCGGTGCGAATGATAGACGCAGGCCTGCGCCGCGTAGGCCACGGCGTATCCGGCCTTCTGTGCGCGCGCCGCAAAGACCATGTCCTCGTTGAAGACCATCGGCTCCGGGAAACCGCCGAGGGCCTCCCAGACGCTGCGCCGGTAAGCCGCACAGACGTTGGAGCAGAAATAGGTCCGGATCCCGAGCTCCGGCAGGTCCGCCTCGGTCTGCAGCCGGCCTTCCTTCGGATAATTGAATGCGCGGCTCAGCTGCTCGGCGATGTCCGCGCGCTTCTTCGGGAGCTGGCGCGCGTAAGCCGCGGCGATCAGCGGCGTGCCGCCTGCGCGGACCTCGTCCGCCTGCCCGGCATCCGCCTCCGGGGCCGCGCCGTCCGGCCGGCCGTTTTCCGGATACAGCGCTTCCAGCAGCCGGGCGAACGTATCCGACCCGGACGGCAGCGCGTCCTGCGTCATGCAGATCACGGTCTCGCTGTTTCCGAGGCGCACGCCCGCATTGCGGGTCCCGCCGTGATCGAAGTCCGCGGGCTCCAGGAACTGCAGGCTCAGCGGGATGCCCTTTTCCGCCAGGATCCCGCGGACCTCCTCTTCCTGATCGAACGAGTCGCCGGTGATCATCAGGATCACGCGCGCGACCTCCACGCCCCGCTGGCGGCAGACGCGGCGGATCAGGATCGGGAAGGCGCCGTCCGGCGCGCAGACAGGGATCACCAGGTCCGCGCGCCTCATGCGAAGTGCTCCTCATAGGCGTCCAGCGCGCGCCGGACCACCTTGTCCATATCGTAATAGCTGTATTCGCCGAGACGTCCGCCGAAGAGCACGCGCGGCTCCTCGAGCGCGAGCGCCCGGTAGCGCTGGTACAGCGCGCTGTTCGCGTCGTCGTTGACCGGATAGTACGGCTCCATGCCCTCGGCGTATTCCGCGGGATATTCGCGCGTGATCACGGTCTTCTCCTGCTGCCCGAACGCGAAATGCTTGTGCTCGATGATCCGCGTGTACGGGATCTCGCGCTCGGTATAGTTCACGACGGCCACGCCCTGGTAGTTGTCCGTATCCAGCACCTCGGTCTCGAAGCGCAGGCTCCGGTATGCCAGCCAGCCGAGCTTCCCGCCGTAATACTGGTCGATGGGGCCCGTGTAGACGATCCGGTCCGCCAGCGCGTTAAAACCGGCCTTGTCCTCCAGGTAATCGGTATTCGTGCGGATCTCGCAGCCCTCGTAGAGCTTTTCGATCAGCGCGTTGTAGCCGTCCTCGGGAATGCCCTGGTGACGGTCGTTGAAGTAGTTGTTATCATACGTGAAGCGCACCGGCAGCCGGCGGATGATGAAGGCCGGCAGGTCTTTGCAGGAGCGGCCCCACTGCTTTTCGGTATAGCCGCGGACCAGCTTCTCGTAGACGTCGCGGCCCACCAGCGAGATGGCCTGCTCTTCCAGGTTTTGAGGCTCGCCGGTGATCTCCCGCCGCTGCTCCTCGATGACGGCCCGCGCCTCTTCGGGCGTGCGGATGTTCCAGAGCGTGCGGAACGTGTTCATGTTGAACGGGAGGTTGTACATCTCTCCCTTGTAGTTCGCGACCGGGCTGTTGGTGAACCGGTTGAACGGCACGAGGCCCGTCACGAAGCGCCAGACCTCTTCATCCGACGTGTGGAAGATGTGCGCGCCGTAGCGGTGCACCTGGATGCCTTCGATCTCCTCGCAGTAGAGGTTCCCGCCAATCTGCGGACGCTTTTCGATCACGAGGACGCTCTTTCCGTCCCGGCGCGCGCAGTGCGCGATCACGCCGTTATACAGGCCCGCGCCGACCAGCAGCAGGTCATACTTCCGTTCGCTCATATGAATCTCCTTTCTTCCGCTCGCGGCTCACGTACAGCCACAGCAGGAACGTAATTCCGTAATAGAACCAGGTCGTCGGATTGGAAAACCAGGTCGTGAAAAAGCTCAGGATCAGGTACATCGCGGTCTGCGCGAACAGGAGCCGGACCGCCGGATCCGCACCGTGCCGGACCCGCAGCGTCTGCAGCAGGGCGCAGGCCGCTCCGAGCGCAGCCGCAAAAGCCGCCACGCCGATGACGCCGAAATCGTAATAGGCGTCATAGATCAGCGTCAGGGTGGTCAGTTCCCACTTGGTGGTATAGAGAGGGAGCGCGGCCCATTCCGGATGCGAGAACTTCAGCCCCGTGACCGCGATGACCGGAAACAGCTGGCGCAGTCCGTGCGCATGGGCCGGCAGGTCCCGGACCAGCACATGGAAGTTCTCGTAATTGTTTGCGATATACATATACGGCTGCGTCACGTAGATCGGCGTAGCCGCATCCTTCATCTCAAAGATCCCGTTCAGGTACGTTACGTCGTGGTGGCGCGCAAAGGTCAGGGCCACGTAGATCGCTGCCAGGACTACGGCGCCGGCGGCCAGCCGGCCGGCCCGCACGCGCCGTCCCGCGAGCAGGAGGCACAGAAGCGCAAGGCCCGCGGAAAAGACCAGCTGGAAGCGCGAAACACACAGGATCGGCAGGGCAAAGGCCGCGGCCATGACCGCGGTCTGTTCCAGCGCGGTCCGGCGCGTCAGGGCCTTGCGGCGGGCCGTTTCCGCCAGGTACTGGACCGCCAGCGGCGGGACCAGCACGCAGCTGACCGTGAAATAATGGATCCCGGTCAGATGAAAATAGGAATAGGCATGCGGTTCGGGCGAAAACAGCGGGATGAACCGCAGGGTGACCGCCTCCGTCACAAACGCGGTCCAGGCCGCCAGGAGCAGGACCAGCTCCGCGATCCGGAGGCGGCGAAGTTTGGCGTCATCGGATGAGACGGCCGGGCGGTCCGATTCCGTCTTCCCGCCATTTCTCTCCGCGCGTCCGCGCAGCCGGCGTTCCGACAGCGCACAGACGGCCGCGTAGACAGCCGCAAAGCACAGCCAGGCCAGATACAGCGAGAGCCAGGTCACGGCGTCCCACGGCTCCGAGAGCCGGGACAGCTTCAGACAGGCCACGGCCTGCCCGCCCAGCCAGAACAGGCTGTAGAGGCCGGCCGGGTCCAGCAGGTCCCACTCGCCGCGGCCGCGATGCATGAAGCCCGCGGCGCCGGCCACGGCCGCGGCGGCCATCAAAAGGGCCGCGGCCCCGGTCTGCCCGTGCACAGAAAAAGCAGCAGCGCTGCCGTAACAGACCGATACGAGGGCGCAGACTGCCGCTTTTTTCATGTCAGATCTCTTCTCCCAGACCGCTCTCGATCAGTGACACGATGGTCTCCAGCGCCTGTTCCTCATTTTTTCCCTTGCAGGTGAATTCGAGTTCGTCCCCGCACGAGACGCACGCGCCGAGCACGCTGAGCACGCTCTTGGCGTTCCCGCTGACGTTCCCGAACCGGAACGTGATCGCGCAGCCTTCGAATTTCACGGCCGCGTTGCAGAGCACCCCGGCCGGCCGCAGGTGCAGCCCGCTCGGATTGATGACTTTGACTTTCTTTGATACCATGGCTTGTTTCCTTTATTCTTCCGTACCGCGGTCCGATTCCTCGGTCTCCGGTACCGTGCTTTCCGGTTCTGTCTGCCCTTCGGCGGTCTCGTCCGTTTCCGACTCGGTGCTTTCCGGCTCCGCGGCCACGAGGACCGTGACCGGCTGATACGAGGTGATCTCATACGCGCCGGCTTCGAGCGTCACCTGCGGCTCCAGGCGGTGCGTGCCGGCGTCCAGTCCGCCGACCGCTGCGACCGGATGCAGGCCGGCCACCGTCACATGTTCCAGGTCCTCCGCGAGCCCGCGCAGCGTCACGCTCCCGGCCGACCCGTCCGCGATCTCATAGAGGAAGCCGGGCTCCCGCCCCTCCAGCGTGATCTCTTCGGGTTCGAACGAGAACGTACGGCTCTCGAGCTTCTCAATGACCAGCGTGACGGTCAGCGACCGCTCCGCGTCCGCGGCGAGGCTGATGCCGTCCGGCAGGAACTCCGTCAGGTCCAGTACGACCACGCGGTCCGACGAGGCGCCTTCCACCGACAGCCGGTCCGTATCCACGACCAGGCTCGTAAAGTTCCCGAGGGCCGATTTCAGTCCGTATACCGTAGCGGTGGCCTGGCTCAGGACCGCCTCGCTGTAGAGGTATCCTTCCGCAGCCGTCCCGCTGACCGGGCCGAGCACGATCGGGACCGTGCTGGATTTCAGGATCTGCATCGAAACGCTGACCGTATCCGTGCTGAGCTCCAGCTGCTGGTCGGACAGCACGACCGCGTCTCCGTTCTTGTCATAGAGCTGGACCGCTCCGTCCACGCTCACCGCCCCGACCTGATCCGTCACGTCCACGACTACCGACGCGCGCCCCAGGCGGGCCAGGTTCCGGGCCGGGCCGGTCACATGGACCGAGGCGGGCGAGGCGGCCTGACTCACGACCGTGTAGCCGTCCGCCAGCGTGCCGCGCGTATCGATCTCGACCGGAAGCTCCAGCGAATCGAGCTCATCGGTGGTGATCCGCGCGACCGTGGTCCGCAGCGTCACGGTGTTCTCCCGGATGGAGCTGTCGTTGATCCGCATATGGATGGGCAGCGTCCCGGTATCCGGATACCATTCATTCATGTCCACGTACAGCGTGAAATCCGACGCGGTCACGCTGTTCCACTGGCTCTGACGGACGTTCACCATCACCGAGCCGACCGTGTCCACCGTATACGTTTTTCCGATGTTCGTCAGGACCTCTTCGTTTTCCACCGTGATCGGCAGGTTCGAGATCGTCTTGACGATGGTCGCGTCGGTGCTGTTCACGACGCCGAGCCATAAGAGGACGGCCAGCGCCAGCGACAGCAGCTTCAAGCCGATATTATTCGTCAGCTTTTTTGCCATTGCTCAGCCATCCTTTCCAGAATTGTTTCTTTTCCTGCGGCTTGGACACGCACAGGCGCATCAGCTCCGCGCGCAGGTCCTCGGGACTCAGGCCCCGGTACAGGTCCGTCTCATACGCCATCGAGATCTTGCCGGTCTCCTCCGATACGATGACCGTGACCGAATCCGTGACTTCACTGATGCCGACGCCGGCCCGGTGACGGGTCCCGAGCGCCTTCGAGATGGTGCGGTTCTCCGACAGCGGCAGGTAGCAGGTGGCCGCGGCTACGCGGTCTCCGCGCACGATGACGGCGCCGTCATGCAGCGGCGTGTTGTGTTCAAAGATATTGATCAGCAGCGGCGCGGTCAGCTTGGCGTCCACCGCGATGCCGGTGCGTTCATACTCTCCGAGCCCCACGGAACGCTCGATCACGATCAGGGCGCCGGTGCGGGCGCGTCCCATCACCTCCGCGGCCTCGACGATCTGGTTCGCGCATTCCTCGGTGAACCCGCGGCTGCTGTTGTGCGGTCCCAGCAGGTCCCCGAAGATGCCCCGCGTGCCCATCTGCTCCAGCGCGCGGCGGATCTCCGGCTGAAAGATCACGATCAGCGCGATGATACCGACGCTGAAGATGTTCTCCACGAGCCAGAGGATCGTGTTCATCTGGAAGATGTTCGCGATCAGGATAAAGGCGAGCAGAACGAGCCCGCCCTTCAGCAGCGCCCACGTATTGGTCCTCTTGATCCAGGCGATGATCGTATAGAACAGCACCGCGAGGATCAGGATCTCCAGCACGTCGACGACGCGGATGTGCGGGATGCCCGCCGAAAAATATTTGTTGAAGAATTCGGATATCGCCTGCATGGTTCCTTCCTTTTTCCGTTTTAGCTCTTACACGGCGGCCGCGGGCCGCCTTCGGGAACTCTCTCAAGGCTGCGTGGCCCCGGGCGCTTTCCGACCTTTTGGGCCGCTCCGGTCAGGTCTTGTCCGCGGTCTCCTCGCGGGAGGCCTCGTGGGCGCTGGTGCCCAGCTCTTTGGAGCCGGAGACCGATTCCACGAACATCTCCTCGAGCGCGGCCTCGATCCGCTCCTCCAGTCCCTGCGAAAGGATCTCCTCCTCTTCCGGCGCCAGATCCACCGGGGCTTCCTCGGAGGATACGGCCGGCTGATCCGGGCGAGACGTCTGATCCAGGCGCGCTGTCTGATCCAGGCGCGCTGTCTGATCCAGGCGGGATGTCTGGTCCAGGCGCGACGTCTGGTCCTTCACGGCGTCCCGGGCCTTCTGCAGGTCCATGGTGCGGCCTTCGAAGACATCCGCCTCGAACGCCTTGGCTTCCGGCACCGGCGCGGCCGCGCGCGCGGGCTCTTCCCGGTCTTCCTCCGGCCGGCTCTTCTTGCGGCCGGCGATCTGCGTGACCGTCACGTCGGTCTGGGCGACCGCGTACTTGGGCACGGCCTTGACGTAGTAATAATACGTATCGTCCTCGAACTGCGCGTATTCGGTGCGCGTGTAATCCAGCAGGAAGAAGAAGAATTCAAGGATCAGCGCCAGCACGATCGAGATCAGCGTCCCCGCGATCACCCAGCCCACCGGGAGCGAGGTGATATCCAGCGCAAAGATCCCGCCGAGGATCCCGGCGACCGACAGCACGCCGCCGGCCAGGATCGCGATCAGCCAGGCATACTGGACGCTGAGCCTGCGCACGGCCCAGACCACGATCACGACCGCGCAGAACACCGCGATCAGGAGCCACATGGCCTTGGCGTCCTTCAGGTACAGGATCAGCTGGGTATAGCGCTGCAGCACCGGCAGCGAGGACGGATCCCGCAGCGAGGAGGCGTTCGTCTGCACGAAGCGGATGATGTAGCTGATCATCACGCCCAGGCCTACCGGGATGGCGCCGAACGGCCCCATCATCAGGCCCACGCAGATCGGGATCACGTACGGGATATGGAACATGTACAGGAGCGGGAGCAGCACCACGATGATGCTGTTTCCGGGCTGGAACACGTAGTAAGCGCAGAACATCACGAGGAAGATCACCGCCACGGTCAGGAACACTTCCGTGGACAGCGCCCACAGATGCGCGAGCAGGACGATCATCGCGAAGAACGATACGCTGCCCCAGGAGAGCAGGCCGCAGATCACGGCCAGCAGCGCCTCCACGCCCGGGTGCCGGAGCACGGACATGTATCCGAGCGAGCGGCCCAGCATGAAGAAAGCGAGGAACGCGGTCAGCGCCCGCAGGGCGGGATCGATATAGCGGCTGTATTTTCCGTAGAACGCGCGCAGCCAGTCGCGGAAGAGCAGGACGCGAACGATCATTTCTCTTTCTCCTTTCCGCTCTCCGCGGTCTCGGGCGCTTCATACGACCGGGCCAGGTCTTTCAGCGTCTGCGCGTACTCCCGCAGATGCCGGCGGCGGATCCGGTAACGAAGGGTGTAGACGATCAGGCTGATCATCAGATACGCGACCAGCACGATCGCGTAATACAGCAGGATCTTGCCGGCCAGCCCGAGCAGGCCGTGGATCGTGGTCTGCGTCAGGACCTCCTCCCAGTGGTATGCCATCCACATGGCAACGCCGGCCAGAAAGCCGACCGTCACGACGATCAGCGTCTGGACCGTATGCAGGGCCACGTAATCATCCCGGAAGTACTGCCCTGTGCGCAGTTCTTTCCTCTGCTGCTTCTCCGCGTACAGCGAGGCCCGCGTCATCTGTTTGATCTTTTCGGGATCCAGCATCGGAGCGGTTCCTTTCGCGTAAATAGTCTGTAAGGCTCATCGGACGCCCTCGCGGCGGCCGCGAACGCCCTTCAATCGTACCAAAGCAAGCGCCTGCCGGTCCTGTTCCCGGGGCAGCCGCTCTCCCTGTGTACGCTTGCCCGCGGCCGGCCGCCCGTAAAACGAAAATGGCCCGTCCGCTTCGTGGTTTCAGTATACCACACATCACCCGGATTGAATAGTGCAAAATCCTGACTTTTCTGTGTCGAAAGCATTTCAAAAAGCACCCGGAATTGTGACGGATATCCAGCTCCACGGCCGCGTCCGCAGACAAAAAAGCCCGCAGGCATCTGCCTGCGGGCTTTCGCGTTTTCCCTGTTCTGTTGTTGGCCGGTCAGCCTTCGATCTGGATGGTCTTCTTTTCGGGGACCTTCGGGGCGTCCTTCTTCGGGACGCACAGCGTCAGCACGCCGTTCTCGTATTTCGCCTTGATGTCTTCTTCGGTGAGGTTCTCGCCCACGTAGAAGCTTCTCTGCATCGAGCCCGAGTACCGTTCTCTGCGGATGACCTTGCCCTTCTTCTCCTCTTCCTTCTCCATGCCCTTGGCTGCGCTGACGGTCAGGTAGCCGCCGGTCAGATCCAGATGGATGTCTTCTTTCTTGAAGCCGGGCAGGTCGATGGCCACGTCGTAATGATCATCATGTTCATGGACGTCCGTCTTCATCATATGGTCCGCATGGCGGCCGTACAGCTTGCGTTCGGTCTGATCCATATCTCTGAATTCCGGGAATTCCGGGAAGCGGAACCAGTCATCCAATAAGTTCTCTTCAAAAATGCTGGGCAGTAACATGATCTATTCCTCCTTTACTCAGTCGAAAAATACGTTTCTGTCGAGCAAGGGGACGGACTGTTTCGGGCCGGCCGCTTCGATGCCGTTTCCGTACCGCGCGGCCTTTTTGGCCTTTGACCTTTCCGGAGGTCCCGGCCGGTTCCCCGAACGTCCTCCGTTCCTTCGTTCTGCCTACGTTATACCACACTTGTTAGCACTCGTCAAGAGTGAGTGCTAACAAAATTTGTGAATTTTTTGTGTCCTCCGTCCTTACCGGTCTGCGCCGGCCGCAGCCGCTTCCTCCGCCAGCCGCTTCACGCGCCGGTACTGCGTGATCCGCATCGTCAAAAAGCAGGCCAGTCCGCCGATCACGTTGGAGACCGGTTCCGCGAGGAACACGCCGGTCACGCCGAAGCCCAGCGCCGGCAGGACCAGCGCGAGAGGCACCACGATGATGACCTTCCGGAGCAGCGAGAAAAAGATGCCGTGGCGCGCGTCGCCGAGGGCCTGGAAGACCATCTGCCCCGCGAACTGCAGCGCCATGAAGACAAAGCCGAAGAAGTAGAGCCGCAGCATGCCGATGCCAAGTTCCGTCATCTGCGCGTCATCGGAGAAGATGCCGAACCACAGCCGCGGGAACAGCACCACGGCCAGCCAGGCGAGCGCGGTATAGACCACGCCGATCACGGTGCCCGTATCGATCCCCTGCAGCACGCGCCGGTACGCCTTTGCCCCGTAATTGAAGCTGATGACCGGCTGGGACCCGCTCGTGACGCCGTTGACCGGGAGCGTGAAGATCTCGCGGACGGAATTGACCACGGTCATGATGCCCACATAGATATCGCCGCCGTAGCGCTGGAGCGTGCTGTTGCAGACGACCTGGACCAGGAAATTGGTCGCCTGGACGATGAAGTGCGGCATGCCGATCCGGATGATGTCCGGGGTGATCCCGCGGCGGATCCGCACGTTCTCCCGCCGCAGCCGGATCAGCGCGACGCGCCCGCACAGGAAGGACAGGATCCAGGCCGCGGACACGGTCTGGCTGATCACGGTCGCGATCGCCGCGCCGGCCACGCCCAGCTTCAGCACGAAGATGAACAGCGGATCCAGCACGATGTTGAGCCCGGCTCCGAGCACGATCGACATCATGCCGATCCGCGGGAAGCCCTGGGCGTTGATGTAGTTGTTCAGGCCCGTCGCGAGCATGGACGGGACGGTCCCGATCAGGTAGATCCGCAGGTACGCGGACGCGTAGGCGTACGATACGTCGCTCGCGCCGAACGCGTACAGGACCGGCCGGCAGAATGCGTAGCCGAGCACGGTCAGGACCGCGCCGGAGACCAGGATCAGCGCGCAGGAATTGCCGAGGATCCGCCCCGCGGTCACCTCGTCCCCGGCGCCGCGCCGCATCGAAAAGAGCGGGACGCCCCCGTTCCCGAACAGGGCCGCAAAGGCCAGGATCAGCGTGATGCACGGAAACGTGAGGCCCACGCCGGTCAGCGCCATGCCGTCCCCGCCGTTCATGTGCCCGATGTAGATCCGGTCCACGACATTGTAGAGCAGGTGGACCAGCTGGGCCAGCGTCAGCGGGACGGCCTGGGCCACGATGTTCTTCCAGACCGGGCCTTTGGAAAAATCGTTCGTATGCAGTTTTGAGGTCGTGACTTCCGGCTGTCCGCTCATGTCTCTTCGCCTCATTTCGTATGTTCCGTTCTCCGGCCGCAGGCTGTCGGCACCGGCCGTCAGCCGAGGCCGCTCCGTTGCGGCCGACCCGCAGGGCCGGCCGTCAGCCGTCTTCCCGCCCGAGAAGATAGTCCCGCAGGATCTCCCCGATCTTCGGGCTGTGCACGATATACGATCCGTGATCCTCGCCGGGCAGGATCCGCAGCTGCGCGCCGGGAATGCCTGCGGCGATGCGGCGCGTCTCGGCCTCGCGGATCAGGTCTCCGTCCCCGGCCAGCACCAGCGTGCGCGCCGTGATCTTCGCGAGGTCCGCGTCCGTGATCCGCGGCTCCTGAAGCATCAGCCTCGTCAGCGGATCCTTCTTCCAAAGGTACGACAGCCGGAAACGCAGCCGCAGGCCCGCCTTGACGCCGCGCGGAGTCAGATTGGCCCCGCTGACGATCAGGTCCGTGATCCGGTCCGTCTGCCCCGCGGCCAGCAGGCCCACGATCCCTCCGTCACTGAAGCCGTAGAAGACCGCGTTCCGCAGATCCAGCTGTTCCAGCAGGCATACGATATCGCGCGCCATATCCGTGTAGTGCAGGCCGCCGGCCAGCTCCGCAAGCGGCGTGCTCCGGCCGTGTCCGCGGCTGTCCGCGCCGTAGCAGGTGAAGCTTTCCCGCAGAACGGCGACGGCCTCGTCAAAGATCGTATGATCCTCGCCGTTTCCGTGCACCAGGATCAGGGGCCGGCCGGAGCCGGTCACTTCATAAAACAGGTCGATCCCGTTGACATGCGCGGTCATGCTTTTGCCTCCCGGAGGTCCTTTTCCGGCGCGCCCGCGCCGGGGCCGCCGGCCCCGGCCGCTTCCCGTCGGTTCAGTTCTTTTTCGATCCGGTTCAGCGTCCCGAAGAAGCGGTGGGTCGCGATCATCGGCCCGAAAAGCGGCAGGCCCAGCGTGTTCCAGCCGAACATGTGCCAAAACGACGTGTGCGGCCCTTCGATCCCGAGCTCGGCGGCCTTTGCCTTCAGCTCCTCGGAGATCCGCGCCATCCAGACGATCGTGTACAGCGTCAGATCCGGCAGCCCCAGCAGATACGCCTGCCAGTACGGCTGCGTCTTATGGCCCAGGACCTCATCGAGCTCCTTCTGCAGGCCGCAGAGCGGCATGTAGAACAGAAAGAAGGTCCCGGCCGTGAAAAAATCGATCCAGCCGAACCAGAAGCCCGGCCGGTCGGTGTGTTTGAACTTCATGGTGCTTCCCTCACTGCGCGGACGCCCGCAAAAGCGTCCGCTGTGATGACCGCCTCCGGGGCGGCCTTTTGCGCCTTCCGCCGTCTGCGCCTGCCGCTCAGCAGACCTCGACCAGCTCGATGCGGAAATTCAGCGCCTTGCCCGCCATCCGGTGGTTGGCGTCAAAGGTCACCGTCTCCGCGTCTTTGGCCGCGACCGTGACCGGGAACGGCCGGCCCGAAGGATCCTGCAGATAGACGTTCTGTCCCGCCTCCAGGTCTTCCGCGCCGGGCATCTGTTCGATCCGGACCGTAAAGACGGCGCGCGGATCCCGTTCGCCGTACGCCTCGTCGGGCATCAGGCGGACGTCCACGACCTGCCCCACCTCCATGTCCGCGACCGCGGCGTCAAAGCCCCGGATCATCTGGCCGATGCCGCAGGTGAACTCGAGCGGTTCCCCGCGGTCATAAGAAGAATCGAACTGAGTCCCGTCATCCAGGGTCCCGCGGTAATGTACGAGGCAGGTCTTTCCGACGTTGCGGCCCCGGATGGCCTGCACCTGCTCGTCGGAGCCGTCTCCCGCGGCGCTCCCGCCGCAGCAGCCGCCGTCTTCGCCGCAGCCGTGCCCGTCTTCATGCTCTCCGCAGCCGGCCTCGTGATGGCCGCAGCCCTCCTCGCCGTGATGGCCGCACTCGTTGCCTTCACCGTGATGGCCGCAGGCGTCCTCGTGATGACCGCACTCATGACCTTCTCCGTGATGGTGATCACAGTTCGATCCCGTGTTCACGAGCTCTCCGCGCAGATAGGCCTCCACGGCCTCGTCCGCGCTTCCGGACGCGCCGGCGCACAGCTCGATGCCGCAGCTCTCGAGCGCGGCCTGCGCCCCGCCGCCGATGCCGCCGCAGATCAGCACGTCAACGCCCTGCCCGCTCAGCAGGCCGGCCAGCGCGCCGTGCCCGGTCCCGCCGGACCCGATGACCTCGGACCGGACGACCTTTCCGTCTTCGACTTCATAGACCTTGAACGTTTCGGTGCGCCCGAAATGCTGGAAGATCTCACCCTGCTCATACGTTACAGCGATTTTCATCATAACCTCCCGCGGTCCGCCTGCGGCGTCCGCTTACCTTTTTCGCTTACAGTTCCCGCTGACAACACTTCTCCGGACCGCTTAAAACGCCCACTTGCCGCGGCGCAGCACCGGCACGGTCCGGCCGTCGCGCGTGACCGCGTCGATGTCCAGCCCTTCATAGCCGATCATGAAATCCACGTGAATCATCGAGTCGTTGACGCCGAGCTGACGGCACTCCTCGAGCGTCTTGTGCTCGAAATCTTTGATCGTATCGGCAAAGCCCATGCCGAGCGCCAGATGGCAGGCCGCGTTCTCATCGAACAGCGTCTCATAGAAGAGCAGACCGGATTCGGAGATCGGCGAATCGACCGGGACCAGCGCGCACTCGCCCAGGTAGGCCGCGCCCTCGTCCATCGCGATCATCTCCTCGAGCAGGGCCTGGTTCTTCTCCGCTTTGACCTCGACGGCCCGGCCGTTCTCGAAGCGGACCATGAAGTCCTCGATCAGCTGGCCCTGATAGGACAGCGGCCTGGTGGCGTAGACGACGCCTTCCGCCTTGCCGCGCATCGGCGAGATGAAGCATTCCTCGGTCGGAATGTTCGGGTTGAAGAAGACGCCGCTCAGCGTGCGGTCTCCGCCGCCCTTGAACTCCGCCTCGGGGATCATGCCCACGGTCAGGTCCGTGCCGTTATCCCCATGATAGCGCAGCTCGGCGATGCCGAGGCCGTTCAGGTACGCGCAGCGGTCCGCCAGGTCCTTGTTGTGAGCCTCCCAGGCCGCGACCGGATCCTCGTCCACGCGGGACGTAAACAGGATGGCCTCCCACAGCTTTTCGACGGCCTGCCCCTTCGAAAGCTCCGGGAACAGCTTTTTGGCCCAGGCCACGCCCGGCACGGCCGCGATGCACCACTGGTACCGGTTCTCCATCTGATCGCGGTACGGCTTGAGGATCGGGTAGCGCTTCCGGCCGGCCTTCGCCACCTTCTTCTGATCGATGCCCTTCAGCCCGTCGGGATCTTCCGACACCAGATGGATCCGGCACGGGAGCGCGTCGACGTAATGCTGCAGGCGGGCCTTCTCCCACTCTTCGACCCTGGCCAGCGACGTGACCGACTGATGCCGGACATGGAGCTTTTCGAGCGGCTGATAATGAAAATCTACCCGGACCTTGCCGGCTCCGGCCTTGTAGCATTCGTCGACCAGCAGCTCGACGAACTTCGGCTGGTCCAGGCCGCAGTTGATCACGACTTCCTGGCCCTTCTGAATGCTGACGCCGGCCCGTGCGATCAGGCGGGCGTATTTGCGCAATACGGTCTGTTTCATCTGAGGTCCTCCTTCACGGTCCTTTCAAAACGCTCCGCGCGACCCTCGGTCCGCGTTTTCCGGGATCTGTGTCTTTTTGATGATCTGTGATCTTTCGATGATCTGCGTCTTTTCGATGATCTGCGGCTTCTCGATGATCTGCGATCATGAGAAGATCTGCGGCTTTACAGCGCGAGCCTGCCGATCTCTCGGCAGGCTCGTTCTCAGGCTGCCGGCTGCGCGCCCGCCGCCTCCCTATTCTCAGTACAGCTTCGCACCGGCCGGGATGCCCGGATCCACCATCAGCAGGTGGAGCTTCTCTTCTCCGCCCTCATCGTGCACCGCGGACAGCAGCATGCCGCAGGAGTCGATGCCCATCATCTTGCGCGGCGGCAGGTTCGTGATCGCGATGCAGGTCTTCCCGATCAGCTGCTCCGGCTCATAATAAGCATGGATCCCGCTCAGGATGGTCCGGTCCGTGCCGGTCCCGTCGTCGAGCGTGAACTGCAGCAGCTTCTTGCTCTTCGGAACGGCCACGCAGTCCTTGACCTTCACGGCGCGGAAATCGGACTTGGAGAAGGTCTCGAAATCGACCTGGTCCTCGAACAGCGGCTCGATCACGAGGCTTGCCGGATCCGGCTTTTTCACGTCAAAGAGCGGCATGGACGGATCGTTCGCGCTCACGGCCGGGGCCGCTTCCGCCGCAGGTCCTTCCGCCGCGGTCCCGCCGGCCGCGTCCTCTTTGCTCTCGCTTCCGGTCTTCAGGCTCTTCATGGTGGGGAACGCGATCACGTCGCGGATCGCTTCGCTGTCCGTCAGCAGCATGACCAGACGGTCGATGCCGTAGCCGATGCCACCGGTCGGGGGCATGCCGATCTCGAGGGCATGCAGGAAGTCTTCATCCGTGTGATTGGCTTCTTCATCGCCGGCCGCGAAGGCCTCTTCCTGCGCCGCGAAGCGCGCGCGCTGGTCGATCGGATCGTTGAGCTCGGAATAGGCGTTGCACATCTCGCGCCCATAGATATACATCTCGAAGCGGTCCACCAGGGTCTCGTCGTCCTCTTTCTTCTTGGTGAGCGGCGAGATCTCGATCGGATGGTCGCAGACGAACGTGGGCTGGATCATCTTCTCTTCGCAGTATTCGTCGAAGAACAGGTTGATGATGTCCCCGCGCTTATGGCGCGCTTCGTAGGCGATGTGATGCTGATCCGCCACGGCCTTCGCTTCCTCATCCGTTTTGATCTGCGAGAAGTCCACGCCCGCGTATTCTTTGACCGCGTCGATCATCGTGATGCGGCGGAACGGCTTCTCCATATCGATGACGGTGCCGTTGTAGCTGATCACGGCGCTGCCGCAGACCTTGCGCGCCAGATGGCGGAACAGGTCTTCGGTCAGGTCCATCATGCCGTTGTAATCCGTGTAGGCCTGGTAGAGCTCCATCAGCGTGAATTCGGGGTTGTGGCGCGCGTCCAGGCCCTCGTTGCGGAACACGCGGCCGATCTCATACACGCGTTCGAGGCCGCCCACGATCAGGCGCTTCAGGTACAGTTCCAGCGAGATGCGAAGCTTGACGTCCTCGTTCAGCGAATTGTAATGCGTCTCGAACGGACGGGCCGCCGCGCCGCCGGCGTTCGCGACCAGCATGGGCGTCTCCACCTCGATGAAGTCCCGCGCGTCCAGGAAGTTCCGGATCTCGCGGATGATCTGCGAGCGCTTCAGGAACGTATCCTTGACCTCCGGGTTCATGATCAGGTCCAGATAGCGCTGACGGTAGCGCATGTCCGTATCCGTCAGGCCATGGAACTTTTCGGGCAGGGGCGACAGGTTCTTCGCAAGCAGCACCACCTCGGTGGCGTGGATCGAGATCTCGCCCATCTGCGTGGTGAAGACCGTGCCCTTGACGCCCACGATATCGCCGATGTCCATGCGCTTGAAGGCCGCGTACGGTTCCTCGCCGAGGAAATCCCGGGCCACGTAGATCTGGATCTGGCCCTTGCGGTCCTGCACGTTGGCGAACGACGCTTTGCCCATCACGCGCTTGAACATCATGCGGCCGGCCACCGCGACCTCTTTGCCTTCGAACGAGGCGTAACTGTCCTTGATATCCTGCGAATGCGCGGTCACGTCATAGCGGCGCAGACGGAACGGGTCCTTCCCCTCCGCCTGCAGCTGCGCGAGCTTCTCGCGGCGCACCTTCTCCAGCTGGTTGACGTCCTGCGGTCTGTTTCCCTGGTCTGCCATTCTTTCTTTCCTTTCACATACGGCCGCCCCTTCCGGAGCGGCCGTCTCTGCATGTTCCTCTCTGCTCAGTCGTCCTGACGCAGGATGTCCAGCACTTCGTATTCCGAGACGCCTCCGGGCGTTTCCACGCGGACCACGTCTCCGGTGCCGTGGCCGATCAGCGCGCGTCCCACCGGGGACTCGTTCGAGATCAGGCCGGCCAGGCTGCGGGCCTCGGAAAAGCCGACGATGCGGTATTCCACGGTCTCCTGGTATTCTTTATCGAACAGGACCACGCGGCTGCCGACGCTGATCTTATCCAGCTCCAGCTCTTCCTCTTCCACGATCTCCGCGTTCTTCAGCAGAGCGGTCAGTTCTTCGATCCGGGCTTCAATAGTGCGCTGCTCGTCTTTGGCTGCGTCATATTCCGCGTTCTCCGACAGGTCTCCGAGCTCGCGGGCTTCCTTGATCTTCTGCGCGACTTCCTTGCGGCGCACGACCTTCAGCTGCTGCAGCTCTTCCTCATATTTGTCTGCACTCGAACGCGTCAATACATGCTTTACTGCTTCTGCCATGTCCTCATCACCTCTATTGATTTAAACGCCGGGCCCGTCAGGGCCCGGAAACACTGGGAAGTATTATAGCCCATGCCCCGCTCACTGTCAATCACGCGGGGACGGTTTTTCTGCGCTTTTGCGTGGTTTTTCTGTCATTTGACGCATATTTTCCGCAGTTTTTTGCGGCATCTCCCCGGTCCGGCGGCTCCTTGGCACATCCTCCGGCTCATTTCCGGGGCGCGGCTCACGCCTCCCGGCGCGGCAGCGTCCCGAAATAGGTCCGGACCAGTTCCTCGAGCTGTTCCCGGGTCTCCGCCTCGTTCAGCTTCCGCCGCAGGGCCGACGCCCCGGGCAGGCCCGTGGTGTACCAGGCCACGTGCTTTCGCATCTCGCGCACCGTGATATACTCGCCCTTTTCCCGTACCGAGTATTCGATGTGCCGAAGGACGGTCCCGCAGATCTCTTCCGGCTCCGGGCGCGGCGGGATCGGACTGCCGGCCAGAGCCGCCTTCAGTTCCCGGAACAGCCAGGGATTGCCCTGGGCGCCGCGCGCGGCCAGCACGCCGTCCACGCCGCTCTCGGCGATGCGCCGGACCGCGTCCTGACCGGTGCAGATATCGCCGTTCCCGAAGACCGGGATCTTCACGGCCTCCCGGACGCGGCGGATCTCCTCCCAGTCCGCGCGGCCGCTGTAGTACTGCTCACGCGTGCGCCCGTGGACCGCGATCATCGAGACGCCGGCCGCTTCCGCGCGCCGCGCGATCTCGACCGCGTTCTTCGTCTTCTCGGTGAAGCCGAGCCGGATCTTGACCGTGACCGGCTTGCGGGACGCGCGCACCATGGCCTCCAGGACGGCCTGCGCGCGCGGCGGATCCGTCATCAGCGCGGATCCTTCCCCGCACCGCACGACCTTCGGGACCGGGCAGCCCATGTTCACGTCGATCAGGTCATACGGGCCCTCCGACAGCTGCGCGGCAGCCTCGGCCATGATCTCCGGCTCCGAGCCGAACAGCTGGACCGCCAGCGGGTGCTCGTCCGGATCCGTGCGGAGCAGGTCCGCGGTATTGCGGTTATGAAAGTGCAGCGCCTTCGCGCTGATCATCTCGGTATACAGCAGGCCGCAGCCCTGTTCCCGGCACAGACGCCGAAACGGCAGGTCCGTGACCCCCGCCATCGGGGCCAGACCTGCCGGCGTTTCGATATGGACCGGTCCGATATCAACGGGCATGCGTATCCTGTCTCCCTGCTCCGGACATGCGCCGCGGTCTGCAGCCGGCGTGCGGCTGCCGCGGCCTGTCCTCATTCATCCTCCTCCGAGAGCGGCTCCCCGAGGAAGAACACCTTATAATACGTCTGCAGCGCCTCGAAGAGCTCCCGGCGCTCCTTTTGGATCTGCTTGATCTTGAGCTCGCTCCCGACCTCGTCGAAAAGGTAGTCGGCCTCATCGGCCCGGACCGACAGCCGGACCTCGCCGTCCTCATCGTCCAGTTCCACGGTCAGGATCCCGCCGACGTCCTCCACGTAGGACACGCAGAGGATCTTCAGCTCATCCTGCACGCCCTGCGGGAGCGAGGCAAACGCGGGGTCGAAATAATACTTCTGTTCGTAGGAATTCGCGCCGCACAGGATCATCCGGCGCCTCCCACCGTGAGCAGGCTCACGACCGCGATGCCGAGGAGCACGAGCCCCGCCAGCAGGATGCCGAAGGCCGCCGCGGGACGGCGCCCGCTCCCGACCACGCGCAGGCGCAGCACGGCCGTCAGGATGCAGGCCGCGGCCGCGGCAAAAAAGACGATCGGGAAGCAGAACCCGAACGCCGCGGGATTCCAGATCGCGAGGATGCTCCCGGCGATCATGATCAGGCACAGCGCCGTATAGGCGATATCCGTGGCCCGGCGGGCCGCCCGGCGCTGCGCGCCGGTCTTGTATCCGTCCATGAGATGACTCCTTCTGTGCAGTTACGGCCGGCCCGTCGGCCGGTCTTCTCAGCCGGCTTCCGATACGGCAGGCCTTCTATACGCCGGACCGGTCTGTTTCCGGCCGGCCCGTCGGCCGGTCTTCCGTTCAGCCGCGGCGGTACGTCTCCGGCCGGGCCAGCGTGGCCAGCATCACGGCCTTGATCGTATGCATGCGGTTCTCGGCCTCGTCGAAGACCAGGGACTGTTCGGATTCGAAGACCTCGTCGGTGACCTCCATCTCGGTGATGCCGAAGCGTTCGCCCATCTCGCGGCCGATCTTCGTCTCCAGGTCATGGAACGACGGCAGGCAGTGCAGGAAGATCGCGTGCGGGCCGGCCGCGGCCATCACGTCTTTGGTGACGCGGTACGGCGTCAGGTCCGCGATCCGCTCCTGCCAGACCTCGTCGGGCTCGCCCATCGAGACCCAGACGTCGGTGCAGATCACATCCGATTCGGCCGCGGCGGACACGTCCTCGGTCAGCGTGATGCTGCCCCCGCTCTCCCTGGCCCAGGCGCGGCAGGTCTCGACCAGCTCCGGATCCGGGAAGTATTTCTTCGGCGCGCAGGCCGTAAAGTGCAGGCCCAGCTTCGCGCAGACCACCATATAGGAGTTCCCCATATTATAGCGCGCGTCGCCGAAGTAGGTCAGGCGCAGGCCGGCCAGCCGGCCGAAGTGCTCGCGCACGGTCAGCATGTCCGCAAGCATCTGCGTCGGGTGATATTCATTGGTCAGGCCGTTCCAGACCGGCACGCCCGCGTGCGCGGCCAGCGTCTCCACGATCTCCTGCCCGTAGCCGCGGTACTCGATGCCGTCATACATGCGGCCCAGTACGCGCGCAGTATCCTTGATGCTCTCTTTTTTGCCGATCTGCGATCCGGACGGATCCAGATAGGTGGTCCCCATGCCCAGGTCATGGGCCGCCACTTCGAACGAGCAGCGGGTCCGCGTGCTGGTCTTCTCAAAGATCAGGGCCACGTTGCGCCCCCGCAGATGATCGTGCGGGACGCCCTGTTTCTTCTCTGCCTTGAGCTGCGCGGCCAGATCCAGAAAGTCCGTGATCTCCTCCGCGGTAAAGTCCCGCAGTGTCAGAAAATGCCGTCCGTACAGTGCTGCCATAGCGCCTCCCCGACCGGTCCCTCCGGTCTCTGTTTCTTTAGTGAATACCTTATTACTATACCCTCCGGGGCCGATTCGGGCAAGTGTTTTTGCGGAAGGATCGCGCCGGCAGGCAAAAAAAGAAGGCCGGCCGGGGCTTGTCTGCCCCGGCCGGCCCGGCGCCGGTCACTCTTTCTTCACGGTCTCCGACAGGGCGGCCAGCGTGCCGGCCAGACCCTGGATGTCCGACGGGATGATCAGCTTCGTGGACTGGCCGTCGGCCACCTTTTCGAGGGCCTCGAGGCTCTTGAGCCGGATCACCGCGTCGTCCGCGCCGGCTTCCTTGACCGCACGGATACCGTCGGCCGTGGCCTGCTGCACGCGCAGGATGGCTTCGGCCTGGCCTTCCGCCTCGCGGATCATGGCCTCTTTCTTGGCCTCGGCCCGCAGGATCGCGGCCTGCTTTTCCGCCTCGGCCTGCAGGATGGCCTGTTCCTTCTTACCTTCTGCCACGAGGACCGTGGACTTCTTTTCACCTTCGGCCTGCAGGATCTTTTCACGGCGCTCACGTTCCGCCTTCATCTGGCGTTCCATGGAGTCCTGGATCTCAGCCGGCGGGATGATGTTCTTGAGCTCGACACGGTTCACCTTGATGCCCCAGGGATCCGTCGCGATGTCCAGCTCCGTGCGCATCTTGGTGTTGATCAGCTCACGGCTGGTCAGCGTTTCATCCAGCTCCAGGTCGCCGATGATGTTACGCAGCGTGGTGGCCGTCAGATTTTCGATGGCCATCAGCGGGTTCTCGACGCCGTAGGTGAACAGCTTCGGGTCCGTGATCTGGAAGAAGACCACGGTATCGATCTGCATGGTCACGTTATCTTCGGTGATCACCGGCTGCGGCTTGAAGTCGATGACCTGTTCCTTCAGGTTCACGCGCTTGGCGATCCGGTCGATGAACGGGACCTTGACATGCAGGCCCGTTCCCCAGGTCCCCGCGTACGCACCCAGCCGCTCCAGCACCATGGCCTGCGCCTGCGGCACCACGCGGATATTCGAGATGATGAGCATCAGCACGAGGATCAGCAGCACAGCGAGCACGATCCATCCGCCCAGACTTACAGCAGCGATCATAGTTTCCTCCTTTGCCCCGTCGGGCATGTTTTCATGACCGGATCCTCCCGGTCAGTGTCCTGTTTCGCGTCCCGTTTTCGGGTCCGCCTCACTCCACGATCAGCTTCACGCCGCGGATCTCACGCACCGTGGCCTGCTGCCCGGCCGGGATCACGCGTCCGTCCGCCGAGCGGGCGGTCCACTCCTGTCCGTTCGCATCGGCCGCCCCGGTCCCGCGCACGTTGTCGATCTCCTCGGTGATCCGGACCGTGGTCCCGATCAGGCTCTCCGCGTTGGTGCGGATGACCTTGTGGTCCATCAGCTTTTTGACCGCGGGCCGTGTGGCCAGCAACAGCACCACCGAAACGGCGATGGCCGCGAAGATCTGCACGGCAGGCGAGACTCCGAGCAGGCTCAGGATCAGTCCCGCCAGCGCGCCGCCCGCGAACCAGATCGTCGTCAGGCCGGCCGTGGCGGCTTCGATGATCACGAGCACGATACCGATCACCAGCCAGATCCATGGACTCATCGGAAGCACCTCCTTTGCTTTGTTGTCTCTATTGTAAACGTTTGTCCGGAAATTCGCAACCGCCGCCGCGGCGGAAACCCAGTGGTTATTTCCGCGAAAACGGAGAATGGGGGCCGTTCGGACCGCTTCCCGGGCGCAAAAAAACAGCGCGGCCGCGTGCCGCGCTGTCACTCGAGAAAGAACGTCTCGACGTATTGATTCTTCTTCAGTTCTTTTTCCTGGATCCCGCTCTGGCGGAGCGATCCGGTCATCCACAGCTCCTCCGCGCCGAGCATCAGGTGCGCTTCGGCGATGCCGGCGTGGAACTGATGCGAGAGCCGGGCCCGTTTGTCCTCCACACGCGGGACAAAGATATGGATGCGGTCCCGGTAGACCACGAAGCGCCACGGCTGGCGGTTCAGGGCCGACGGCGCGAGCCGGACGGCGGAGAGCAGGGTCTTCTGGGTCTCCCCGATGGGCTCCTTGAGGAAGAACAACTGGCTGTCGGGCTTGCGGTGCGCCCGCGCCGGATCCCGGTACAGGTCCTCCTGCGCATAGCCGAACGCGATCACGATGACCTTCTTCCTGCCTTCCGGCACCTTGCCGCGCACCTGCGTGCCGCCCTGGTAGCAGGTCGCGATCCCGCGGCTGGTCATGTACAGGACCAGATACTCCGCTGCGATGCCGGCCTTCCGCCAGGCCGCCTCGTCTTCCGGGGCGTAGATCACGAGGTAGTGCGGCGCGCGGACCCGGAACAGCCCGCCGAGCCGTTTGGCTGCCTGCTCCGCGGACACGAGCTCCGTCTCCCAGACCAGGTCGGGGAGCATCTCTTCGACCTCCTCCTTATAGCGCCGGAGATGGGCCAGCATCTCCTCGTCCAGCGGCTGCTTCGCAAAAGCGCGCACGGACTGCCTTTTCTGTATGGCCTCGAACAGTGTCATCGTCTTCTCCCGGGATTTGTTAACAATATTGTAACATATAACTTTGGAAACGGATATACAAAATCACTCGATTTTTCTTACGTTTTTCTGTCTAATCTGCTGTCCGGCGGCCCGCTCCTCCGCAGACCGGCCGGCCTTCGTCTCTTCTGCCCCGCGGCCCGCGTCCCGGCTGCCTGCCGGCCCGCATCTTTCATTGACTTTCCGCGGTTTTTCTGTATAATTTATCTTGCATTCTTTTGTCACGGGTTCTCCGTGGCTGTCCGATCGCATGCGGCCCGCACGGGTCCAGTTTCAGGCGCGCCCGCGCCTGCACTATCTGTGTAAGGAGGTCCTGCCATGAACAGACCGCTGATCGAGATGGTCGACATCTCCAAGAAGTACGATGACACCCTGGTGCTGGATGAGTTCAACCTGACCATCCGCGAAAACGAGTTTCTCACGCTCCTGGGACCCAGCGGATGCGGCAAAACGACGACGCTGCGTATCCTCGGCGGGTTTGAGACACCGGACACCGGCCGTGTGCTGTTCAATGGCACGGACATCACGAATCTTCCCCCGAATAAACGGGAACTCAATACGGTCTTCCAGAAGTACGCGCTGTTCCCGCACATGGACATCGCGGAAAACATCGCCTTCGGCCTGAAGATCAAGGGCAAGAGCAAAGCGTACATCGATGACAAGATCAAGTACGCCTTGAAGCTCGTCAACCTCGACGGCTTCGAGCACCGCTCGGTCACCTCGCTCTCGGGCGGCCAGCAGCAGCG
>CACXFD010000029.1 GCA_902766845.1 uncultured Lachnospiraceae bacterium
ATCTACGACACGTTTGAGACCAACGAGGAGATGTATCCGATCATCGAAGCCGGAGGCGTCGCGTACGACGTGGTCTGCCCGTCGGACTACATGATCGAGAAGATGATCGCGAACGGGCTGCTGCAGGAGATCGACCTGTTTGGCCTGGACAACCTCGATTACATCGACGAGGGCATCCTCGAGATGTGCCGGGCCTTCGATCCGGACAACACCTACGCGGTCCCGTACACCTACGGCATCCTCGGCATCCTGTATAACGAGGACCTGGTCGAGGAGGTGCCGGACACCTGGACCGCGCTCTGGGATCCGCGCTACGCGGGCGAGATCCTGACCTACAACAGCGTGCGCGACCTGTACACGGCCCCGCTGATGACGCTCGGCTATTCGATCAACACCACGGATCCGCAGCAGCTCGACGAGGCCACGGCCATCCTGCAGGAGCAGAAAAAGTACCTGCAGAAGTACGTGATCGACCAGATCAAGGACTCGATGGCCTCCAACAGCGCCACGCTGGCCATGAGCTACTCGGGCGAGTACCTGGCCCTGCACGAGGTCAACGAAGCCCTGCAGTTCGTGGTCCCGAAGGAAGGCAGCAACTTCTACATCGACGCGTGGGTCATCCCGAAGAACGCGGAGAACGTGGAAGCCGCGCGGCTCTGGATCGACTTCCTGAACCGGCCCGACATCGCGCTCAAGAACTTCGAGTACGTCACCTACTCGATCCCGAACAACGGCGCCATCGAACTGATGGATGACGAGATCAAGAACGATCCGGCCATCTTCTTCGACGAAGAGACGATCAAGCGCTGCGAGGTGTTCCATTACCTCGGGGAAGAGGGGGATGAGCTCTATAACGATGCGTGGCTGAAGGTGAAATAAAGGAGCTGAAGGTGAAATAAAGGACGCGGGGATGATACCGCTTCGGGCTGGCTGACCGCACGCCCGTCCGCGGTATCATCCCCGCTGTTTTTTTATTTCCCGGCCGGTGGCCGGAGGGCCGCCGTGCCCGAAAGGCTATGGTGGATTCTTTCGTAAAGGGCACCCTGCGCAAACGAAAGCGCGGTCAGTCCCGCTATGGCCTGCCCGTTTACCGGTACAGATCCTCCGGCGCGGTCTCCGCGAGCCGCGCGGCGATGCGGCGCGCGCGTTCGCTGTGGTCCGGCGAGGCCGCAAAGAGATCCAGATACGCGGCACGCAGCGCCCGCAGGCGGGTCCGCTGCTGCTCGGAGGCTGCGTCTGCCTCCCGCAGCTTCAGCATCGCGCCGAGCGTCCAGAGGCAGATCGTCTCGGTCTTTTCCACTTCTTTTGCCCGCGCGTCCCCGGACCGGACCGCGGCCGCGATCTCGGTCTTCAGGAAATAGAGCTCCGGAAGCCGGCTCAGATAGGCCTCCGCCATCGCCGGCTGCCCGGCGCGGCGGCAGGTCAGCGCGAGCAGGCGCAGTGTGTCCAGGCGGATCTCATCGTCCTGCGTCGTGTCCAACAGCTGTTCCCCGATCGCGATCTTTTCCTGCGCGCGGTCATCCGGGATCACGGCCAGCAGGCAGTTCAGGAGCACTTCGTTTCCCGGATACCGCTTCAGCGCGTCCCGGTAAAAAGCCTCTGCCCTGGCGGGATCCTCGCGCAGCGGGACGGATTCTCTGACCAGCCGGTCCACCTCCTCGTCAAGACGTCTCCGGTCAAAGTCCAGCAGATCGTCGACCGACGTCCCGAAAAACGCGGCCAGACGCGGCAGCATGTCGATGTCGGGACTCGACAGGCCGGTCTCCCATTTGCTGACGGCCTGCGGCGATACGTTCAGGTGCTCCGCGAGCTGCTCCTGCGTGAGCCGCCGTGCCTTGCGCAGGGCGCGGATCTTCTCTCCGATCATAGTCTGTCTCTCCTTTCCGGCGGGCCGGTCGCCCGCGCTTCTCAAACTTTTGGGTCCATTCTTTCGGACCGGTTCGTCTGTATTATAGGGAATGCACATGGCCGCGTCCATACGAACTTGTTCGGATAGTGCGCAACCGTTGGTTGAGCGAGTCCTCCTGCCCCGGGCTTTCCCATTCATCTTCTCCTGGCACCGCGCGCCCCACGTCCGCTGTTTTCGGGCAGAGATGACATGGCCCGAAACAGGGGGTGACGCAGGCTTGCCGTATCGGCCTGCGTCACCCCCTGTTTCGAACCATATCATCCTCCCCCGAAACCTTACAGCACGATTCCTTCGAGATCCTCCGCCTCCAGCGTCGCCAGCTTCTCCTTGGACACCTTCTTCATCTTCACGATGCGTCCGGCCTGGCGCTCCACGGCCTTGTCGAAGTAATTGCGCACGTCGCGCGCGTTCGCGTAGTTTTCGGGCTTATGCTCGAGGCGGTCGTGGAAGAACCGCGCCGCCACCTCGCGGGCGGCCGGCGAGACCTTGTAGTCCGCCTTGCGGCAGAACCCGTCGAAGATGACCATCAGCTCTTCCTCGGTGAAATCCTCAAATACGATGAACTTATTGAAGCGGGACCGCAGCCCCGGGTTCGAGTTCAGGAACTGGTTCATCAGTTCGGAATAGCCGGCCACGATGACCACGAGCTCGTCCCGGTGGTCTTCCATGGCCTTCAGGAGCGTATCCACGGCCTCCTGTCCGAAATCGCCTTCTCCCTTGCCCACGGTCAGCGCGTAGGCCTCGTCGATGAACAGCACGCCGCCGAGCGCCTGCGCCACGACCTCCTGGACCTTGGTCGCGGTCTGGCCGATGTAGCCGCCCACGAGCCCGCCGCGGTCCACCTCCACGAGCTGGCCCTTCTTCAGGACGCCGAGCTCACGGTAGATGCCGGCCAGAAGCCGGGCGACCGTGGTCTTGCCGGTCCCGGGATTGCCCGAGAACACCATGTGGAGCGTGACTTCCGGGACCTTCATCCCGCGTTCGAGGCGCAT
>CACXFD010000030.1 GCA_902766845.1 uncultured Lachnospiraceae bacterium
CGCCGTACAGAAGGTAGACTTTTTTCAGTTGTCCGCTTTTCAGATCTTCTTTCAGCTGCTTCACGGCCGGACACTCCTTCGCAAAAATATACTATAACACAAGCCGGCCGTTTTGTAAATTCAGGACGTAGGACCGATCCCGCGTTCCCGCCGTCTCCCTCGTGCGGACCTGCAGACGCGTTTTTACGGCTCTGTCCCGCCCCTGTCCGGATAAAACGGACGGATCTCGAACCGACCGCCCCGCACGGTCAGGCGGATCTCGCCGCAGGAAGGCGTCGCATAGATACGGGCGCCGGCCGCTTCGAGCCGGCCGATCGTTTCCGCATGCGGATGACCGTACCGGCTGTGCGCCCCGCAGGAGATCAGGGCGATGCGCGGCCGGACCCGTTCCAGGAATGCCTCGCCCGTTCCCGACCGGGATCCGTGATGCGCGACCTTCAGGACCGTCACCGGCCCCGGTTCCCCGCGGGACAGAACAGCCTGTTCGCCGGCCTCCTCCAGATCTCCGGTGAACAGCATCGAGAACGATCCTTCCTCCAGACGCACCACGGCGGACGCTCCGTTATCCGTCAGATACCGCTCCGCGCCGTCCGGCCACAGGACCGTCATCCGCGTCTCTCCCAAAAAGAATTCCGAATCCGCCTCGATCACGGCCAGTTCGGCGCGCTTCTCATCCTCCTCCGGTCCGGTCCCGTTCTTCTCCGGTCCGCTCCCGTCCTCCTCCGGTCCGGTCCCGTCCGTCCGGACGTAGGGCTCCCACTGCGGCCACTGCGGATGGCGCAGGATCTGCGGCGTCACATACAGGCGCCGGATCCGCCCTTCTTCCAGCAGCGGCAGGATCCCGTTCGTATGATCCGCGTCCATATGCGTGATCAGCGCGGCGTCGACGCGGCGGATCCGTTTGGCGTCCAGATACGGTCTCAGGACCGACGCGGCCGGATCAGCCAGATCCGACGATCCGCCGTCGATCAGCATCGTTTCCCCGTCCGCGGCCTGCAGGAACAGGCAGTCTCCCTGACCGATGTCGAGCATCGAGATCCGCAGCGCGGGCGCCTGCGGCCGCAGTGAGAACAGACACAGCGACAGGACCAACGGGACCGGCAGCAGCGCCGCGCGCACCATGGCCCGCAGGACCTTGCGGCGCCGGAGGTAAGGCAGGAATTCCTCCAGATCATCGGCTGACGGTGGGCCGGCCTGAGCCTGTTCTCCTTCGTCGCCCTTTTGCGCGCCGGTCAATCCCGATCCGTCCCCATTCGGCGCTGTGCCGGTCCTGCAGCGCCGCAGCAGCGCCGCACGCCAGGCGCACAGCCCGGCCAGATACAGCCCGAGCTGCCACAGGTACGGCTTTCCGGTCAGCACGGCCGGAAACGGGCCCGCCGCGGCGCCGCAGGCCAGCAGATACAGATCCATCACGAGTCCGGCCGGACGCAGCAGGACGCGTCCGGCCGCAGGAATCAGAAGGCCGATGAGCAGGCCGGCGCCGCCGCAGCCGACCACGAGCACAAACAGCGGCAGGAGCAGGAAATTCAGCAGCAGGCTCTGCAGCGGGAACGCGTAATAGGCGCCAAGCAGGACCGGCAGCGTTCCGTACGAGACCGCAAGAGACCCGAGCAGGCCGTCCATCCGCCGCGGAAGTCCCTCTGCCGCACGCTGAAACGCGGGCAGCAGCAGGTCGATCCCGAGGATCGCCGCGTACGAGAGCAAAAAGCCGCTGTCCAGGAGCAGGAGCGGCCGCGCGGCAAGCGCCAGGATTCCCGACAGCGACAGGGCGGACAGACTGTCGTAGCTGCGCCCGGTCGTATAGGCATGCAGCTGGACCGCGAACATCGCCGCCGCGCGCACCGCGCCGGGCGTTTCCCCGACCATGCGCGCATAGAGCCAGACCATGGTACCGGCTGTCAGTCCGCACAGCGCCAAGGAGCCGATGCGTTTTCGAAGCAGCCGGTACAGCGCCATGCCGATCATCGAGATATGAAGGCCGCTGATCGCCAGCAGATGTCCCATCCCGCCGCTTCGCAACAGTTCTCTCACATCCCGCGGCGTCTCCCAGCGCTCCCCCAGCAGGATCGACCGGCACACGCCGGCCGTCTCTTCCGATGCCAGCCGCCCCAGGTCCTCCGAAAGCCGCAGGCGGATCCGCTGCAGGGCCGCGGAGACCGGGAGCGGACGTCCGCCTTCGACCGCGGGAAGCGTATCGGACGCGTCGAGAGATCCGACGATCCACCGGGCCCGGTAATAGGCGCGGTAGTCAAAGCAGCCTTCATTGCGCGCTCCGCGCGGGAGAGAGAACCGGCCGGCCGCCCGCAGGACCTGTCCCGGCAGGTATTCCGCCGCTGCATCCCGCGGCGTCCGCACGATCACCGCGGCCGGCGCGCCCGGTGCGCCTCCTTCCCGGAGGCGCAGATAGATCCAGACCGTATCGCCGCGCACCTCGGTGCGCGTTACTGTCCCCACCAGCGTGATCTCCGTCCGGTCTTTTCCGGCCAGCTCCGTTTCGGCCGGCAGCGGCGCCTGCGCGGACAGCATCCGGGCCCCGCCCGCGATCAGGCACACAGCAAAAAGCAGAGCCGGGATCCGATCTGTCCCGCCTCTGCCGGAACGGCGCCGTGCGAAAAGCACGGCAGCCGTCAGGGCCGCCGCCAGCGCGGCCGCCCCGTATAAGCCCGCTCCGGCCAGGGTACTGAGCTCTCCAAGCACGATGCCCCCGAACATCACCGTCAGCGGTCGTTTCTTCAAAAAGGTAAAACTTACTCTCCCTTCACGAATTCCAGGTTCCTCTCGTACAGCGTCGAGAGCGGATACTGGTTCCCGATACTGATATCCGTCGATCCCCCGACCGATATCTGCACTTTACTGACGTTCCCGAGCTCCGTCAGCGAATCGACGATCGAATAGATCGTCACGTGATCCGCCAGCAGCGTATCGTCGGTAAACGCGTCGCTTACGTCAACATAACAGACGCCGTCACGCGTCGTGATCCCGATCAGCTCCGTTCCCGCCGGCAGCGGCGCCTGCAGATCCGCCCGGGACGGACCGCGCAACAGCTGTGTCATGACGGCCCGTTCGAGCGAGAAGTCGCCGGAATAACGCACGCGCTGTTCCACCGGCACCAGATACTCCCCGGTCTCGTCCGCGAAATACAGCACGAGCGACGCCACACGCTCCCGCGTGACCCGGTCCGCATGGCTCTCCGCGAAACTGTCCGCGGTCAGGACGCCGATCACGTTTCCGCGTGCGTCCGTCAGCGGCTGACCGTTCAGCAGGAACTGGACGCCGGACACGTCCGGAATCTGACAGAGCGTCCGCACGGAGGCCGCGCGGAACAGCAGCTCGGTGACCGTTTCCAGCGTATTATACGATCCGCCGAGCAGCACGGTGACGATCCCGTTCTCCACGCTCAGGCCGCGCACGACGATCTCTTCGGTGACCGGACTGGCCAGCTGCTCCGAGAGCGGCTGTTCCTTCAGCCGGTCGATCAGCTCTTCCGCCAGCGCCGTCACATCCTCTGCCGCGGCCTGCGGCCGGTACAGTTCCGCCTGGAGCGACGGCGTGTCTGTGCGGACGTAATAGACCCGGTACATGCCCTCCGGCACGCTTTCGGTCTCCGGTTCCGGTGAACGGCCCGCGCAGCCTCCCAGCAGGCCCGTCAGCAGACCTGCCAGCAGCAGGAGGCAGATCAGACAGGTTCCTTTTCTCATGATCTTTCCTCCTTACGCGATATAATGGAGCGGGAAGCGCACCGTAAACGTGCTGCCCTCGCCCGGGACCGACGCGAGACGGATCGCTCCCTGATGCATGCGGACGATGTCGTCGGTGATGGCCAGCCCGAGGCCCGTGCCTCCGGCCGAACGCGACCGCGCCTTATCCACACGGTAAAAGCGTTCAAAGACGTGCGGCTGGTCCTCTTCCGGTATCCCGACGCCGGAATCCTGGACCGAGACATAGCAGAACTTATGGTCCGCGTTCAGCGTGACGCGCACGAATCCGCCGTCGACGTTATACTTGATCGCGTTCTCGACGAGATTCGACAGCGCGAGCGTCATCTTGACCTCGTCGATCTCGGCCGTGACCGTGCGCGCGCATTCGAGCGTCATCTCGATCCCGCGGCGCTTCGCGAGCGGCTTGAGCCGGCGCAGCAGCGTCTCGAGAAGCTCGTTCATGTTCTTCTCTTCCACAGTCAGTTCCTGACCGCTCTTATCGAGCCGCACGAGCGTGAGCAGATCCTCAATGATCATGCTCTCGCGGTCGATCTCTTCCGAAATGTCCGACAAAAACTCGCGGTACATCTCCACCGGCGCGTCCGGCACCGAGATCAGCGAATCGGCGAGCACCCGGATCGACGTGATCGGAGTCTTCAGCTCATGGGAAACGTTTGAAACGAATTCCTGACGCGAAGCGTCGATCTGCTGCAGGCGCGCCAGCGTCCGGTTGAACGATTCCGACATCTCCGCGGTCTCGGTGGATGTATAGACGCCGATCTCCGTCCGGTTGCCTTCCGCCGCTCCGGCGATCTCCGTCTTCAGGCGGTCGACCGGGCTTAGCAGGAACCGGGACATCAGGATCGAGAGCGCGGCCATCGCGAACAGAAGGGACAGCAGGAACAGGCCCTGCCGGTTTGCCAGAGACTGTTCGAACGCGATGACCGTTTCCGTGGACATGCTCGCGAACAGCACGCCCGTGATCACGTCCCGGCTTCCCTGGGCATAGATCGGGAGCGTGAACAGCGCGTAGTGCTCATCGTTGTGATAGGTCAGGGTGCTGGTCCCGCGGAACGTGCCGAGAACGGCCGGTGAGACGGAGTACAGGCCTTCGTCGAGCGCAAAGGTGTCCTTGACGATGCGGCAGGTCTGATCCGCGATGAAGATCCGGCCGCTGTAGATCCCGGCCAGCAGTTCGATCTGCCGGTCGAGCGCGGCCTGTGAATCGGTATTGGAAAAATAGCCCGCCCGCGACATCTGGGTCGCGAGCGCGCTGCACTGATACTGATATTCCTGCACACGGCTCCGGATATGGCGCTCCATCGAGGTCCGGCCGATGAACCGGCTCTGCAGGAGCATCGGCAGCAGGCCGACCGCCAGAAGGACCGCCATCACGCGAAAGCGCAGGCTGTGAAACCATTTCTTCATGCTGTTTTACGAAAGGGACGAATTGAAATAATAGCCGACGCCCCACTTGGTATAGACATACTGCGGGTCGCTCGGGTTCTTTTCGATCTTTTCACGCAGGCGCCGCACATGGACGTCCACGGTGCGCACGTCGCCCGGGTACTCATAGCCCCAGACGATGCTCAGGAGCTTCTCCCGGCTGTAGACCTTGCCCGGATTGCGGGCCAGCAGTTCCAACAGGTCGAATTCCTTGGCGGTCAGGTTGACTTCCCGGTCACCGATGAAGACGCGCCGTCCTTCGGTGTCCATGACCAGGTCCCCGATCACGAGCCGGCTCGCCGGCTCCGGTGCCGGCGTCTCCCTGCGGGCGCTCCGGCGCATGATGGCCTTGATGCGGGCCTTGACCTCGAGGATGTTGAACGGCTTGGTAATGTAGTCGTCCGCACCGTATTCGAGGCCGAGGATCTTCTCCATGTCATCGCTCTTGGCGGTGAGCATGATGATCGGCATCTGCGAGAACTCGCGGATGGACTGGCAGACCTCATATCCGTTCAGCTTCGGGAGCATCACGTCCAGCAGGACGACGTCGTATTCCGTCTGACGCGCCTTCTCCAGCGCTTCCTCACCGTCATAGGCGCATTCGACCTCAAAGCCGTCCTGTTCCAGGCTGAAACGGATTCCCTTGACGATCAGTTTCTCATCATCGACTACCAGGACTTTTCTGGCCATCTTTCTCCTCCTGTGCCCGCCTGACGCGGCGGCCTGTCCTCTCCGCCCGTCCGGGCCCCGTTACGGCCCCGCAAAAACGAGGTCGGAAAACTGCCTCAGGACCGAGGAGCCGATCCCCGGTACGTCCAGCAGCTGCTGTACATCCTGAAACGGACCATGCTGCCGACGATATGCGAGGATCGCGTCCGCCCGCGCTTCCCCGATGCCGGGAAGCGCCATCAGCTGGTCCCTGTCCGCGCGGTTCACATCGGTCCGTCCGTCCGCACCGGCCGTGGCGCCGGTCCCGTATGAGCCGGTACCCGTCCCGTGCGCTTCCGTGTCCGGGTCTGCCTCGGAAGCTTCCTCCTCCGTCCGGTCACCTGTGTCCTCTCCGGCAAACGGCACCCGGATCCGCTCTTCATCCCTCACGCGGCGCGCGAGGTTCAGCCGCTCCGGATCGGCGTCCTCCAGAAAGCCTCCGGCCCGTTCGATCAGGTCGCCGACGCGGTCCTCGGCCGACGCCGGATACAGGCCCGACCGCGCGACCGCTCCGCAGACATAGACGATCACAACGGCGGCGCCGGCGTCGGATCCGGATCCGTCTCCGGGCCGGAGATCGTCCGAAAGGACCTCTTCCGAAGCCGCATCCGCCAGCGTTTCCAGCAGAAAAGTCTCCCGTCCGGCCGTCCCGTCCGCGCACCCCTGTGCGGCCATGCAGGCCAGGACCAGGAGCAGCGCCCAAACGGCTCTCCACGGTCTTTTTTTCATAAGTCAGCCTTTCCGGCTGCCTTTCGTCATCCGCTTTTCATTGTAACAAAGGAACGGCAGAATTACAAGGTAAATCCTGCCGTTCCTGTATGTCCCGATCACATATTCAGTCTGCTTTGCCGCGCGTCTTCCGCATGCGGCCGCTGGCTAAGCTCTCTCAGTCATGCCGTTGTCCGCGTCACGCAGCCACTGGCTAAGCTCTCTCTGTCATGCTGCTGTCCGCGTCATGCGGCCGCGGGTCACATGGCCTCCCGGATGCTCTGACGGAGCAGCGGGATCATCTCGTCGATCTCCTTCTCGCTGACGATCAGCGGCGGCAGGAACCGGATCACGTTTCCGTCCGCGTTGATCAGGATCAGGTGATGGTTCAGCGCGTTCGCGACGACCCGTCCCGAAGAGACCTCTTCCTTCAGCGCGATCCCCTGCATCAGGCCGCGGCCGCGGTGTGCAATGACCGCTTCCTCCTGTTCCATCAGCTCCTCGAGCTTATCCCACAGATAGGCGCCCGCTTTGGCCGCGTTCTCCGTCAGATGCAGTTCCTCGATCCGCTGCATCGACAGATTGACGGCCGTGGTCACGAACGGGTTCCCGCCGTACGTGGAGCCATGGTCGCCGGGCACGAGCGCCGCGCAGTAGTCCATGCACAGGAACGCGCCGACCGGGACGCCGCAGCCGAGGGCCTTGGCGAGCGTCATCACGTCGGGCTTCACGCCGCTCTTCTCCCACGCAAACATCTGACCGGTCCGCCCCAGTCCGCACTGGATCTCGTCAAAGATCAGCAGGATCTTGTTCTCATTGCAGATCTCGCGCAGATCCTGCAGGAAGCGGTCGTCCGCTTCGTAGATCCCGCCTTCGCCCTGGATCGGCTCCACGAGGATGGCCGCGGTCCGTTCGGACACGACGGCCTTCACCGAATCGATATCGTTCAGATCCGCAAACTTCACGCCGCCGATCAGCGGTTCGAACGGGGTACGGTAACTGGCCTTCCCGGTCACGGACAGCGCGCCCATGCTGCGCCCGTGGAACGAATGCTGCATCGCGACGATCTCGTCCTTGTCCACTTCCCCGCGGGAATACTGGTAACGGCGGGCCAGCTTGATCGCGCCCTCGATGGCCTCGGTCCCGCTGTTCGTAAAGAACACGCGGTCCATGCCGGACAGCTCGGTCAGTTTTTTCGCGGCCAGGACCGCCGGCTCGTTATAGAAATAATTGGACGTATGCAGGAGTTTGTCGACCTGCGCCTTCAGGCCGTCGTTGAAGATCCGGTCGCCGTAGCCGAGCGCGTAGACCGCG
>CACXFD010000031.1 GCA_902766845.1 uncultured Lachnospiraceae bacterium
GTATGTTCAATGCCTACTGCGGCTTCAGCGAGCTCGATCATTCGATCTCGCAGTCGTTCCTCGGCATCCCGCACGAGATGGCGGAAGAGTTCTGGAACAAGAGCCTGCGGCTCTATCTGGACGGGGCCGATGAAGAGAAGATCCGCTCCGTGGAGGAGAAGGCGCAGATCATCGGCTACACCCGCATCATGCGGCGCCGGATCCGGCGCGACGGCTTCTCCACCGAAGAAGGAAAGGCGGAGATCGAGAACTGCCGGCGCCATCTGGTGGAGCTGCTGCCGAAGGTCGATACGCTGACGTTCTGAATCGGCAGGGACCGAAGAGCCCCGGCACGGTCCTGCCCGGGCCGGCACGTGGCTTCTGAGCGGTCTATGTGATGGGGACCGACGTGCCCCGGCACGGTCCTGCCCGGGCCGGCTCGCGCCTCTGCGCGGCTTTGCGCAGCGGACGCTAAGCTCGCAAGCCGCCTCTCGGCGGCCTGCTCGCTAAGCGCCGGCGCGCCGCGACGCCCGTGCGCAGGATCCGTGCCGGGGCATTTCGGTTCGCGGATATAGCGCTGTAAGCGCCGCGGCGCACGAGGCAGGAACCGTGCCGGGGCATTTCGGTTCGCGGATATAGCGCTGTAAGCGCCGGGGCGCCCGTGCGCAGGATCCATGCCGGGGCGCGTCGGTTCACGAATGAAGTGCTTGCGAGCGCCGCGGCGCACGAGGCAGGAACCGTGCCGGGGCGCTTCGGCTTGCGGATAAAACGCCGCGTGCGCCGCAGCGAACGTGCGAGTGAGGACCTGGCGCTGTGGCGCTGTGGCCCGAAAGTGGAGGGCGTGATCGGATGAGAAGCGAGAAAAGAAAGGTCCGGACGGGCACCGGACAGAGGATGAGGCGGACGGCGGCGGTGTTGCTGACCGTGATGCTGGCGATCGCGCTGGCTGCCTGCGGAAGGGGCCCGGCGCAGGAGAGCGCGCCGGCAAACGTGCCGGCCGGCACGAAACCGGCTGCCGAAGGGACTGTTCCGGAGAGCGGCGCGGGAGATGCCGCGCGGACGGAAGCGGAGAATGGCGCGCAAGACGCTGCGCGGACGGAAGCGGATGCGCAGGCCGGAGAGAGCACGGGAAGCCGGGGAGAGGAGAAAACGATGCTGCGGATGAAGATCGGGGAGACCGACGTGACGGTCGCCTGGGAAGAAAACGAATCGGTCACGGCGCTGCGCGGGCTGTGCGCGGACGGACCGCTGACCGTGCAGATGTCGATGTACGGCGGCTTTGAACAGGTCGGACCGATCGGCACGCGTCTGCCCCGGAACGACAGTCAGACCACGACCCGGGCGGGCGATATCGTCCTGTATGCGGGCGATCAGATCGTCGTGTTCTACGGGAGCAATTCCTGGGCCTATACGCGCCTCGGGCACATCACCGATCCGGACGCGGAGGGGCTTGCGCAGCTTCTCGGAAACGGAGACGTGACGATCACGCTCAGCGCGGAATAAAGAATAAAGAAGATTGAAAACGTAACGGACCGGCCTGGCATCAGGCCGGTCCGTTTTTGCCTGTTTTGAGTCGGCCGGGGCACGGCGTCCGGGACACGGAGAAATACTTTTCGTCCTGCATCAGAGAACGATCCCCGTCCGAAGCGCCGGAGGGGAACTGCTCTCTGCATTCTTCGGCTCGTGCGGCAGTCCTGTTACAGCTCGATCACGTCGAGATCGTCCGGGACGAGCAGGGCGCCGTGATAGAACGGCGAGCCCTCCGCGGTATAGAGCTCGCGGCGGCGGGCCAGGTTCTTTTCCTCGGTATGGTAGAGGAGAAGGCGCCGGACGCCGAGACGCTCTGCGGTCTCGCAGGCTTCCCGGACCGTCGTGTGATTCTTTTCGTACGGCCGGAAGATCTCTGCCTCGGAGTACAGACAGAAGGCTTCGTGGAACAGCCAGTCGCAGCCGCGGGCCATCGGGAAGGCGCGCTCCGGCAGCGGTTCGTCGCCGGGGCAGACCAGCCGCCGGCCCGGCTCGTATTCCATGCAGAAGCCATACTGCTTCGTTTTGACGGAGCCCAGGTCAAAGAACGTGACCGGCCGGCCGATCAGCTCGCGCGTCTCGCCGTCCGTGACCGTGACCAGATGCAGGCGCGTGTCCAGAAAGCCGCGCTCCTTCGGGAGCAGCAGCCGGTCCGCGAGCTCGCGAAGCAGCGCGGTCACTTCGTCATGGCCGTAGATCCACGCATCGCCTTCGTAGGCCCCGCGGGCCAGATTCTGGCAGATCATGCGCATCATCCACAGGATCCCGGTCAGGTGGTCCAGGTGCCGATGCGTCAGAAAGATCTGCCGCAGGCTGCGCCAGTCGATGCCGGCGGCTTTCAGCTGACGGAGCAGGCCGTTTCCGCCGCCTCCGTCCACCAGCAGGCGCTGACCGTCCTGCGCTTCGAGCACGAAGCAGGTATTGTAGCATTCGGTGACCAGGGCGTTCCCGGTCCCGAGCATCGTCAGTTTCATAGCTGTCCTTTCGCGCAAAGCCGCCTTCCGGCTCGCATCAAAGCCCCGGGGAATATTTCCCGCACGGGCGTCGCGGCGCGCCGGCGCTTAGCGAGCGGGCCGACGAGAGGCGGCCTGCGAGCTTAGCGTCCGCTGCGCATAGCCGCGCAGAGGCGCGAGCCGTCCCGAGCGGGAGTTATTCCCCGGGGCCCCAAATATGCGGACGGATGATCTTCGAGCGGGCCGTCAAGGTCATGCCTTGCCTGCCCGCGCTGGATCGGTCGGCCCGCCGCTCACGCCTCCGGCGCCTCGGCCGGGAGCGTGAAGGTGAAGGAGGACCCGGCGCCTTCGGTGGAGACGCAGTCGATCTGCTCGCCGTGCGCTTCAATGATCTCTTTGACGATCGCGAGGCCCAGGCCGGAGCCCTTCTTGTCACGGCCGCGCGACGCGTCGGTCTTGTAGAAGCGCTCCCAGATCTTGGGCAGGTCCTCGCGGGCGATGCCGATGCCGTGGTCGCTGACGCTGATAAAGACCTTTTCGCCGTCCTCGTAGGTCTCGATGCGGATCGTTTCGCGGTTCGGCGAGAACTTGATCGCGTTGTCGATCAGGTTGTAGAGGACCTGCTGGATCTTGTCGAAATCCGCGTAGACCGGCCGCCGTTTTGCGTCAAAGAGCAGGTCGAAGGCGAGCTCCTTTTCGGTGCAGGCCACCTCGAAGGATTCGCAGATGGTCTTGATGACCGAATTGATGTCGAAGGTCGTGCGGTCCAGGATCGTGCCGCGGGAGCCGGCCGCGTTCAGGTTCAGCAGGTTCTGCGTGAGCTTCATCAGCCGGTCGGTCTCGCTCTGGACGATGTTCAGGTACTTCCCGCTGTTTTCGGGCGGGATCGTGCCGTCCCGCATCGCCTCCACGTAGCCGTGGATGTTCGTGAGCGGGGAGCGGAAATCATGGGAGACGTTCGCGATAAACGTGCGCTGGTAGGTGTCGAGGTCTTCGACCTTCTGCGCGGTCAGGTTCAGCGTCTGCGCGAGGCGGCCGATCTCGTCGTGTGAGGAGACGTCGATGCGCTGCTCCATGTTTCCGCTCGAATATTCGCCGGCGACGGACAGGATCTTCTTCAGCGGCCGGTAGACGCAGCGGTGGAAGATCACGAACAGCAGGAACGACAGCCCGTAGATGATGAAGAAGACCAGGTACAGGTGGTCCACCGCGGAGTTGTACCGGGGCAGCAGGGCGGAGCGGGAGCGGAACAGGATCAGGTAGCCGTAGAGCGCGGACCGGTTCACGACCGGCAGGCAGACGGACAGCTGCTCGTCGGTGAACGCGCCATAGAGCGTATCCATGCGGTAGGTGGCGCCGGACCAGTCGATCGGATCGAACGAGTCGATCGTGCGGCCCGAATAGTCCCCGCCGTCGTCGTAGAGGATAGCGCCTTCGGGATTGAGGAGCCACAGGCGGGTCTCGAGCACGCGCGATGCGTCGCGCAGGCGGGCCCGGGCCTCGTCCGGCCGGCCGGTGGTCTCATAGGTGTCGCTGAGGTAGGAGGACAGCGTGGTCGCTTCCCGGTAGAGCGAGGAGGCCTCGTCCTGCACGAGATCGTCCCAGACGGCCGTGCGGGAATAGGCCATCACGGCCAGATAGCCGATGATGCCCAGCACCAGGTAACCGAGAAGAAATTTGCTGTACAGTGACCGCAGCATGTGCTGCCTCCTCCGGACGCCTTTATCGTTTCACTTCAAACTTGTATCCGATGCCCCAGACCGTGGAAAGGGCCCAGGACGGGTGATCGCCGAGCTTTTCGCGCAGACGCTTGATGTGGACGTCCACGGTGCGCGTGTCGCCGATGTATTCATAGCCCCAGATATGGTCCAGGAGCTGTTCGCGCGTGAAGACCTGATTGGGGGAACTGGCCAGGAAGTAGAGGAGCTCGAGCTCTTTGGGCGGCATGTCCACCGTGTGGCCGTACAGCAGGACGGAGTAGTTGGTCAGGTTCACGACCAGGTCCGGATACTCCACGTATTTTCCGTTCTGCGGCAGGTCCGCGGCCGCGGCCGCGGGGCGCGCGGAGGTCCGGCGCAGGATGGCCTTGACACGGGCGACCAGCTCTTTGGAATCGAACGGCTTGATCATGTAGTCGTCCGCCCCGAGCTCCAGCCCGAGGACCTTGTCGAAGACCTCGCCCTTGGCGCTCAGCATGATGATCGGGACCTGTGAGGTCCGGCGCAGTTCGCGGCAGACTTCGTAGCCGTCGATGCCGGGCAGCATCAGGTCCAGCAGGATCAGGTCCGGCCGGAAGACCGGGAACAGTTCGAGGGCTTCCTCGCCGGTGTGCGCGACGCGTGCGGCGTAGAATTCCTTGGTCAGATACAGGCTGATCAGCTCGGCGATGTTCTCATCGTCATCCACGATCAGGATCTTCTGCTTCTCGCTCATGCCTTTTCCTCCGTGTCGAATGTCACGATGGTCACGCCGCTGTCGCCTTCGCCGAAGGCGCCGAGGCGGTAGCTCTTCACGTATTTGAGACGCTTCAGGTGCTGGTGGACGGCCTGGCGCAGCGCGCCGGTGCCGCGGCCGTGGACCACACGGACCTGCGACAGGTGCGCGAGGTAGGCGTCGTCCAGATATTTGTCCAGCTCGGGGATGGCCTGGTCCGTGGTCATGCCGATCAGGTTGATCTCAGGCGAGACATTCATGGCCTTCTGCATGCCGATGCGGCTCGCGTTCCCCTTTTCCTTGCGGTGCTTCATGGCCTGCACGCCGTCCCCGGTCACGGTCTCCTCCGCGAGCGGGACCAGGTCCGTATAGTGGACCTGCGAGTTCAGGATGCCCATCTTGACCGGCAGGTATCCCTTGGCGGACGGCTTACCGGTCACGATGCCGTCCAGGTTCATCGATACGACGTGCACGCCGTCCCCGATCTTAAAGACGTCCGGGCCGGTCACAGCCGGGGCGGACGGCTTCTTTTCCGCGGGGCGGGCCGCCTCGATGCGCTGCTTGAGCGCGGCGCGCTCGGCCTCGAGGGCCTTGTTCACGCCGGCGTCCTGCGAGAGCTTCGTGATGCGGCTGATCATACCGTCCGTATAATCCTTGGTCTCCTGCAGGAGGCGGGCCGCCTCCTCGCGCGCTTCCTGCGCGATCTTTGCCTTGTCCCGCTCCAGACGGGCCTTCTGCTCCTCATACTGCTTCTTGAGCAGGGCGCTCTGCGCGCGCAGGCGCTCCGCTTCGGCGCGGTCTTCTTCGAGCTTGCGCCGCGAGGCGTCCAGCTCCTGCAGCACGTCTTCAAAGGCTTCGTCCTGCGCGCCGATCAGCGCGCGGGCGTCGTCGATCAGGTGTTCCGGAAGGCCCAGCTTCTGCGAGATCGCGAACGCGTTGCTCTTGCCGGGCACGCCGATCATCAGCCGGTAGGTGGGCCGGAGCGTTTCCACGTCGAACTCGCAGGAGGCGTTCATGACGCCGTCCGTGGACAGCGCGAACAGCTTGAGCTCGCTGTAGTGCGTGGTCGCGACCGTGCGGATCTGCAGCTTGTGGAGCGAGGTCAGGATGGCCGTCGCGAGGGCCGCGCCCTCGACCGGGTCTGTGCCTGCGCCGAGCTCATCGAACAGGATCAGGGCGCGGTCATCCGCGTGGTTTACGATCTCCACGATCCGCGTCATATGGGACGAGAACGTGGACAGGCTCTGCTCGATGCTCTGTTCATCCCCGATGTCCGCCCAGACGTCCGAAAAGACGCAGAGCCGGGACCCGGTGGCGGCCGGGATGAAGAGGCCGGCCTGGCCCATCAGCGACAGCAGGCCCACGGTCTTGAGGGCCACGGTCTTGCCGCCCGTGTTGGGGCCGGTGATGATCAGGAGCGTGAAGTCCCGCCCGAGCCGGATGTCGATCGGGACCACGGTGCGCGGATCCAGCAGCGGATGGCGCGCCTTCGCGAGGTCGAGCGACAGATCGTCCGACAGGACCGGCTCTTCAGCCTTCATGTCCCGCGCGAGCGCGGCCTTCGCGAACGCGAAGTCCAGCGCGGCCAGCAGCGAATAGTCCTGCACGAGGGCGTCGCGGTGCGGCGCGAGCAGCTGGGAGAGCGAGGCCAGGATGACCTGGATCTCTTTCTGCTCCGCCACCTCGAGCTCGCGGATGTCATTGTTGAGCTTTAAGATGCTCATCGGCTCGATGAAGAACGTGGAGCCGGACTGGGACTGGTCATGGACCATGCCGGCCACGTGGTTCTTGTATTCCGCCTTGACCGGGATGCAGTACCGGCCGTTGCGCATCGCGATCACGCTGTCCTGCAGGTAGTCCGCGTTGCGGGCCAGCAGGCTCTGCAGCTCCGACCGCACGCGCCCCTGCTGTTCCTTGAGCTGGCGCCGGATCCGCCGCAGTTCGGAGCTTGCGTCGTCCGCGATCTCATCCTCGGCGAGGATGCACCGCGCGATCTCGCGGCGCTCCGACGGAAGCGCGGTCAGACCGGAAAAGTACGGCGTCAGCGCGTCCGGCTCCGCGTCCGGGCCGGGCGCGCCGTACTGGCGGGCGCTCTCGGCGATCTCGAGGAGGCGGCCGATCCGGAGCAGCTCCCCGGAGGACAGGGCCGCGCCGAGCTGCAGGCGCATCGCGCAGTCGCGCACATCGGCCGCGCCCGCAAACGAGAGGGCGCCCTTCTGGCGCACACAGTCACAGGCCGCGGCGGTCTCCGCCAGCAGGCGGCGCACCTCGGCCGGGTCGGAGGACGGCATCAGCTCTTCCGCGGCGCGGCGCGCCTCAGCCGTGGCCGTATGCGCGGCCAGCCGTTCCCGGATCTTATCGAATTCAAGCGTATGCAGACAACGTTCGTTCATGATGGCTTCCCATGCCCCGGCGCGCCTCGGCGGGCGATTCCGGGTCCTCATAAGTAAAAAATATTTTACCACATTTTGACGGCTCCTGTCTATGAAGTTGAACGATAAATGAACAGACTGTAAATTATGATTCGGTCCGGGCTCTTTTTTCACCGCCCTTCTTTTCAAAACCGCGGAAAATGGGTATAATGTATGCTGCGACTGATTTGACCACGTACAGGAGTATCGTACAAGGCAGGGAAAACATCGTGGAACAGAACAGACCGGATGAGGAGAAAAAGACCTCGTTTATCAAAGAGACCGTGCTGAAACGGCCCCGCAGCTGGCGCGACCGGCTCAAGATCGTGCTCTGGATCCTGGTCATCGGCGCCCTGTTCGGCGCGGCGGCCGGAGGCGCTTTCTACGGCATCTCGCGGCTGGCGCACCGGGACTCCGAGCCGGCCCAGACAGCCGTTTTCACGCTTCCGTCCGAAGAAGGCACCCACGCCGCGCAGGGAGGAGAGACGCAGCCCGCGCAGACCGATCCCGCCGCGCAGACCGAACCGTCCGGCGAGCCGGTGACGGAGGAAGAGACGCAGGCGCCCGAGACCACGGCCCCGGATCCCGGATACGGGACGGAGGAGGCGTCGGGGGGTGCGGAGACGCTGCCGGAGACGGATGAAGCCTGGCGGGACCGGCTCCTCGGGGAGACGGCCAAAAGCTTCGTGACGGTCCAGAAGACCGTGACGGAGACGGACGTGTTCGGCCAGAGCTTCGAGCGCAAGACACAGTGCAGCGGCGTGATCGTAGGACAGGACAAGGACGCGTATCTGATCCTTGCGCCGTATGCGCCGATCGCAAACGCGGAGCGGCTGTCCGTGCGCTTCTTCGAATACGGCTGGGCGGACGCCCAGATCGCCGGGCGGGATACGCTGTCGGACCTGACCGTGCTGAAGGTGGTGCCCGAAGCCTCGTTCGGGGAGAACGAGCCGCAGCCCGTACGCTTCGGCAATTCCCGGACGCTATCCGCGGGACAGAAGCTGCTCGCGGTCGGAAGCCCGTACGGGATCGAGGGGACGGCCGCGGTGGGCCGAGTCCTCGGGACCACGCAGGAAGAGACCGCCGTGGACGGGGCGCTGCAGATCGTCTATACGGACATGGGCGCTTCGCGGGAAGGCCTCGGCTTCGTACTCGATGAAGCCGGCCGGCTCACCGGACTGCTGACTTCGCAGTACGCGGGGAGCGGGGACGGATTTCTGACGAGGTTCCTGGGAATCTCGGACGCGCGCAGCCGCATCCAGACCCTGTGCCAGGGCCGCAGCCCGGCCTATCTGGGCGTGCGGACCGTGACCGTGGAGGGGAATCCCGAACAGGAGGGCGCCGTCGCGGGCCAGTACATCACCGAAGTGCTTGCGGACAGCCCCGCATACCGGAGCGGCCTGCAGGCCGGGGACATCCTGACGAAGATCGGCCGGACCGAGATCCTGACCGCGGCGGACCTGATGAGCGCCCTGTCCGCCGCCGTGCCGGACGCGCAGGTCCAGGTGACCGTGCAGCGCCGCGGCCGGGACGGCTATACCGAGATCACGTATGAGACCGCGCTGGGAAGCCGGTGAGGAGAGGATACATGAGATTTCTGAACACCCTCCGCGAGGGGGACCACGTATCGGACATCTACCTGTGCAAGACCAAGCAGGTAGCCAAGACCAAGAACGGAAAGAATTACTATTCGCTGACGCTGCAGGACAAGACCGGCACGATGGACGGCAAGATCTGGGACCTGTCGAGCGGGATCGATCACTTCGAAGCCCTCGACTACATCATGATCGACGCCGATGTGACGGTCTTCCAGGGCGTCTTCCAGATGAACGTGCGCCGCGTGCGCCGGGCGCAGGAGGGCGAGTACGCCCCCGAGGATTACCTGCCGGTCTCGCGGTTCACGGTCAAGAGCATGACGGACGAACTGATGCGGCTCATCGGGACTGTGAAGAATGAGCACGTCCGCGCGCTGCTCGAGAGCTTTTTCGTGAAGGATACGGCCTTCATGGAGGAGTTCTGCCGCCACTCGGCGGCCAAGAGCATCCACCACGGCTTCGTGGGAGGCCTTCTGGAGCACACGGTCAGCGTGGCCGTCCTCTGCGATTTCTACGCGCGCCGCTACAGCTATCTGAACCGGGACCTGCTGATCTGCGCGGCCCTGCTGCACGATATCGGCAAGGTGCGCGAGCTCTCGCGGTTCCCGGAGAACGATTATACCGACGACGGTCAGCTGCTCGGGCACATCGTGATCGGCGTGGAGATGGTGGATGAGAAGCTGAAGGATCTGCCGGGCTTCCCGGTGAAGACCGCGAGCGAGATCAAGCACTGCATCGTGGCCCATCACGGGGAATTCGAGTTCGGATCGCCCAAGAAGCCGGCCATCCCCGAGGCGCTCGCGCTGTCGATGGCGGACAATACGGACGCCAAGCTCGAATCCATGCGGGAGATCTTCCTGAGCGCCGAAGGCGACGACTGGCTGGCCTATAACAAGATGTTCGAGAGCAAGCTGCGCCGCAGCACGAAGCTGGACGGCTGACAGGACGGGCAGGCCGGAATGGCCTGCTCGGCCGGCATGACGGTCGGGCAGACGGCCCGGGACGGCCGAAAAAGATGGACAGGCAGAGACATATGCTGCAGAAGAATGAGGAAGTCCGGGTACAGATCACGGATCTGACGCAGGAGGGGGAGGGAATCGGCCGGGCCGACGGTTTTCCCCTCTTTATCAAAGACGCCCTGCCCGGCGATACGGTCCGCGCGGCCGTGACCAAACTCAAAAAGACCTACGGCTACGGCCGCGTGCTGGCCGTGGAAGAGGCGTCGCCGGACCGCGTGGCGGCCCGGTGCGGGAAGGCGCGGCCCTGCGGCGGCTGCCAGATCCAGGAGCTGTCCTACGGCGCGCAGCTGGCGTTCAAGGAACGCACGGTCCGGGAGCAGCTCACGCGGCTCGGCGGCTTTGCCGATCCGCCCGTGCGGCCCATCCTCGGGATGGAGGAACCGTGGGCATACCGGAACAAGGCGGTCTACCCAGTCCGGACGGGACGGGACGGACGGCTTTTGATCGGCTTTTATGCGGGCTGCACGCACGCGGTCGTCGAGAGTCCGGACTGCCCGATCGGCGCGCCGGAGAATGAACGGATCGTCGGGATCGTACGGGCCTGGATGGAGGCCGGGCATGTGCCGGCCTATGACGAAGAGACCGGCGCCGGACTGGTGCGTCACATCCTGATCCGCCGCGCCCTGCGCACCGGCCAGATCCTGGTCTGCCTGATCGTGAACGGGGACCGGATCCCGCGGGAGGAGGCGCTCGTGCGGAAGCTGTCCGCTGTGCCGGGCATGACGGGGATCAGCCTGTGCGGGAACCGTACGCGCGGCAACGCGATCCTCGGGGAGACCGTACGCGTGCTCTGGGGCGAGGAGCGGATCCGGGAGCGGCTCGGGGACGTGACCTTTGAGATCTCGCCGCTGTCGTTTTTCCAGGTCAATACGCTGCAGGCGGAGCGCCTGTACGGCGCCGCGCTCGAGGCGGCCGGCCTGACCGGGTCGGAGAAGGTCTGGGACCTGTACTGCGGGACCGGCACCATCTCGCTGTTTCTCGCGCGCCGGGCGGCTTTCGTATACGGGAATGAAGTGATCGGCGCGGCCGTGGAGGACGCGCGCCGCAACGCGCGCGCCAACGGGATCGAAAACGCGGAGTTCTTTGAAGGAAAGGCGGAAGAGATCCTGCCGGCCCTGTATGAGAAGGACCCGGAGCGTTACCGGGCCGACGTCGTCGTGGTGGATCCGCCGCGGCGCGGGTGCGATCCGGCCGTCCTGGAGACCATCCTTTCGATGGCGCCGGAGCGCGTCGTCTATGTGTCCTGCAATCCCTCGACGCTCGCGCGGGACGCCCGGATCCTCTGCGGCGGGGGATACCGGCTGGACAGCGCGCAGCCCGTGGATATGTTCCCGCACACGGTCAGCATCGAATGCGTGTGCCGGCTGAGCCGGAGGACGTCATGAGCCGGCGCGGCGGGAAGCAGGGTTGAGCCGGAGGCCGGCATGAATCGGAGGCAGGGATGAACTGGCAGTTTGCGCAGGCCCCGCAGGTCTTCGGACCGCTGCATCTGGGGCTGCTGGCCGTGATCGCGGCCGTGAATATCGGGCTGGGCCTTTGGATCCGGCGCCTGCCGGAGAAGACGTGCCTGCGGCTGCTGACCGCGGCCAGCGCGGTGATGATCGCGGCGGAGGTCTGGAAGCAGTGGTTCATCCGCGTCTATGTGTATCCGGGCGTGGAATCGATGTGGTTCTTTCCGTGGCAGCTGTGCTCGATGGCGATGTACGCGTCGCTTCTCGCGGCCTTTCTGCGCCGGCGTGCGCAGAACGCGGTCCTCGTGTTCCTGGCTTCGTTCAGCTTGCTGGCCGCGGTCATGGCGCTCGCGGTCCCGTCGGACATGATGCGCCCGCAGGTGTGGTTTCTGCTGCACGGCTTTGCCTATCACAGCCTGATGATCACCGAATCGCTGCTCGCGCTGCGGATCCTGTCTTTCCGGCCGGAGGCGCGGTTCGCGCCGGCCGCAGGCCTGTTTTTCGGTATGGCGGCCGTTGCGGAGGTCATCAACGTGATCGGACATGTCCGGATCGCGGACGTCTCGCATCAGCCGGATATGTTCTTCATCACGCCGTATTATCCGTCCACGCAGGTGATCTTTTCCGACATCGCCGCGCGGTGCGGGATCGCGGCGGAGATCGTGATCTACCTGGCGCTGATCGTGACCGGCAGCGGGCTCCTGTGGCTGCTGGAACGGCGGCTGCTGCGCGGCGGCCGGTCCTGACTGGCCCGCACGGCACGGCCCCGGCCTGCCGCGGGCGCCGCACACCGGTCCGGATCCGAGAGGGACAGGCCCGCACGGCACGGCCCCGGCCTTCCGCGGGCGCCGCACACCGGTCCGGATCCGAGAGGGACAGGCCCGCGCGGCGGGCGGATAAAGAATGAGATTGAAATCAAAGCAAGGAGGA
>CACXFD010000032.1 GCA_902766845.1 uncultured Lachnospiraceae bacterium
GTCGAGGAGCTGCTCGGAGACCGGGCCGCGGATGAGGCCCGCCTGATGACGGAAGTCACGCTGTTCGCGGACAAGATCTGCACGGATGAAGAGACCGTGCGCCTGCGTTCCCATATCGACGCGATGCGCACGGAACTGACGCGCGGCGGCGAAGTGGGCCGCAAGCTCGACTTCATCGCCCAGGAGATGAACCGGGAAGCCAATACGACCCTCAGCAAGGCGAATGACCTGACGGTCTCGCAGCTGGCCATCGAATGTAAGACCGAGATCGAGAAGATCCGGGAGCAGGTGCAGAACATTGAGTAAGAAAGGCCAGGGATCTCTCGTCGTCGTCAGCGGTTTCTCCGGGACCGGCAAAGGCACCGTGATGAAACGGCTGCTGGAAGAGAAAGAGGACTACGCGCTGTCCGTATCGGTGACCACCCGTCCGCCCCGCGAAGGCGAGGAGAACGGCCGGGAATACTTTTTCATCACCGAGGAGCAGTTCCGCGAGATGATCCGCAGTGATGAGCTCCTCGAATACGCGACCTACGTCAGCCACTCCTACGGAACGCCCGCCGCGTATGTGTTTGAGAAGATGGAGCAGGGACAGAACGTCCTGCTCGAGATCGACATCCAGGGCGCGCTGAAGGTCAAGGCAAAATACCCCGAAGCCCTGCTGGTCTTCCTGATCCCGCCGAGCGCGGAGGAGCTCCGGCGCCGGCTCGTGAGCCGCGGGACGGAAGACTGGGAGACCATCGTGCGCCGGCTGGCCCGCGCCGCGGAAGAGGCGGACGTCGTCAGCGCGTATGATTATGTATTGGTAAACGATGATCTGGATCAGTGCGTGGACGCGCTGGACCGGATCGTGCAGATCCAGCGGAGCCGTACTCCGCGCATGCTGGACGCGGTCGCCCGGATCAAGGACGACCTGCGCAGGATCATAGAAAACCCACAGGAGGCAGAATAAACCATGATGATCCATCCTTCGTACAATGAACTGATCAACGCCGTCAACAAGGACGTGGACCCGGATGATGAGCCCATCGTTACGAGCCGCTACTCGATCGTGATCGGGACCGCGCGCCGGGCGCGCCAGCTCGTGGACGGCGCGGAGCCGCTCGTGGAGACGGACAGCAAGAAACCGCTTTCGATCGCCGTCCAGGAGATGTGGGACGGCAAGGTCAAGATCCTCGGCGAAAGCGGGGAAGAGACCGACTGACCGCGGGCGGATGATATGAAGATCCATTTCGTTTCGCTCGGCTGCGACAAGAATCTGACGGATTCGGAGAAGATGCTGTCCCTGCTCGTCGGGGCCGGCCATACGATCACGGACGATCCTTCCGAAGCCGAAGCCATCATCGTCAATACCTGCTGCTTCATCGGGGACGCCAAGGAAGAGAGCATCTTCACGCTGCTCGAGATGGCGCAGCAGAAGAAGACCGGAAAATGCCGGCTCCTGCTGGCGGCCGGATGCCTGGCGCAGCGGTATCACGAGGCGTTCTTCCAGGAGATCCCGGAAGTGGACGGGATCCTGGGCACCAACAGCTTCGATGAGATCCTGACGCTGCTTTCTGACGCGGAAAAAGAGCCTCATCAGGCCCGCATCGCCCCGCTGTCCGGCCATCCTTCGCTGACGCGCCGCGTGCTGACCACGGGCGGAGTCTATGAGTTCCTGAAGATCGCGGAAGGCTGCGACAAGCGCTGCACCTACTGCGTGATCCCGTCGGTGCGCGGATCCTACCGTTCGCGGCCCATGGAAGAGCTTCTGGAAGAGGCGCGCGGTCTGGCTCGGGAAGGCGTGAAGGAACTGATCCTCGTGGCGCAGGAGACGACGCTGTACGGGACGGACCTGTACGGACGCAAGTGCCTGCCGGAGCTGCTGGAGAAACTTTCCGAGATCCCCGGAATCGAGTGGATCCGCCTGCAGTACTGCTATCCCGAAGAGATCACACCGGAGCTTATCGGCGCCATCAAGCGGCTGCCGAAGGTCTGTCATTATCTGGATCTCCCGGTCCAGTCCGGATCGGATGAGATCCTGCGCCGCATGGGCCGGCGCACCACGGCGGATGAGATCCGCCGGCTCGTCCGGACGCTGCGGCGCGAGATCCCGGACATCTGCCTGCGGACTACGCTGATCAGCGGTTTTCCGGGCGAAACGCCGGAACAGCACGCGGAGACGGCCGCGTTCGTCGAGGAGATCGGTTTCGACCGCCTCGGCGTATTCCCGTATTCGCGGGAGGAAGAGACGCCGGCCGCGTCCATGGACGGACAGGTCCCGGAGAGCGTCAAGCGTGAACGCGCGGATGAACTGATGGCGATCCAGCAGGAGATCTGCGAGAGCCGCGGGCAGGAACAGATCGGCCGGGTGTTGGACGTGCTCGTCGAAGGGCGCATGCCGGAAGAGGACGCGGAAGACGGGGACGATGTCTACGTCGGCCGCAGCTATATGGATTCACCGGATGTGGACGGATATGTGTTTTTCTCCTCGCCCCGTGAACTGCTCAGCGGCACCATGGTCCGCGTGGAGATCACGGACGCGGAAGACTATGATCTGATCGGAGAACTCGTGTGATGAAAATGAACCTTCCCAACAAACTGACGATCCTGCGGGTCTGCATGATCCCGTTCTTCGTCCTGTTCATGCTGACGAAGCTCGGCGGACCGGCCAACCCCTGGATCGCGCTCGTGATCTTCGCGCTGGCGTCCCTGACGGATATGCTGGACGGAAAGATCGCGCGCAAATACAACATGATCACCAATTTCGGCAAGTTCATGGACCCGCTCGCGGATAAGCTGCTGGTCTGCTCCGCGCTGATCTGCTTCGTGGCGCTGGGCCGGCTCCCGGCCTGGGGCGTGATCGTTATCATCAGCCGTGAGTTCATCATCAGCGGGTTCCGCCTGGTGGCGTCGGACCGCGGCGTCGTGATCGCGGCCAGCTACTGGGGCAAGTTCAAGACGGTCAGCCAGATGATCCTGACGATGCTGCTGATCCTGCATTTTGATCTTCCGGTCTGGCATGTGCTCGAGACCGTGTTCTTCTGGATCGCGCTGGCGCTGACCGTGATCTCGCTCGTGGATTACATCTACAAGAACCGCAGCGTGCTGGCAGAGGGTGCGGCCTGATGGAGAAACCGGAAGAGCGGCTCGTCGAGTGGCTGCTGGATCATAAAAAGACCGTTGCGGCGGCGGAATCCTGCACGGGAGGGATGATCGCGTCGCGGATCGTGAGCGTTCCGGGCGCGTCGGCCTGCTTCGGAGAAGGCCTCGTTACGTATTCCAACGAAGCCAAGCACCGCCTGCTCGGCGTTTCCCGCAAGACGCTGAGAAAGTACGGAGCGGTCAGCAGGGAGACTGCCGGCGAGATGGCGCGCGGCGGACGGAAGGCGGCCGGCAGCGACTGCTGCGTGGCGGTGACCGGAATCGCCGGACCGGACGGCGGGACCAAGGAAAAGCCGGTCGGCCTCGTGTATATCGGCTGCAGTGTCAAAAAACGGTGCATCGTGGAAAAGCACCTGTTCGACGGAGACCGCGAAGCGGTCCGCCGGCAGGCCGCGGACCGGGCGCTCGAACTGGCCCGGGAGTGCCTGCACAAGGGCTCGAAACGGATGCTCGAGACAGAGTGACGGATCGGATGTGACGGTATGAAGTGGCATACGAAAGTCTGGTTTTCGGACAAGGCGCAGAAGAAAAGAGACCGGCTGATCGCCGCGCTGGCGGACGGAAAACCGTTTCCGCAGGCCTATCTGGTCACCTTCCCGACGGAGGGAGACGGCCAGCTCGAGATCTTTCCGGCCTGGATGCTGCAGCACCGGGACGGACTGGATCAGAAAGCGGTCGCGGTGGGCGCCGCGCTCGGCTATATGGACGCCAAGGAACTGGTCTGCCGGATCGTGGAAGACGTTCTGATGGAGACCGGCCGGGCCGATCATCTGGAGGAAGATATCCGCAGGCTCGGATAACAGCCGGTCTGCCGCGGCGGACGGGCAAAGCGGGGAGTTGTGTATGGGGATCCTGCTTACAATCTTAAAATGGATCGGGATCATCCTGCTGGCGGTCATCGGCCTGGTGCTGCTGATCCTGCTGCTGGTGCTGTTTTGCCGGCTGTCCTATGAGGTCAGCGGATCGTACCGTGAGAACACGCCGGAGGGTCAGGTCAAGGTCCGATACCTGCTGTCGCTGGTGCGCGTGTCCGCGCTCTTTGAAAACGGCGCGCTGGATCTGTCCGCCCGCGTTTTCGGAAAGAAAGTCTTTTCGCAGCACAAGCAGCTTTCGGGCAGCGGCGGGGAGGCTGACGAAGCAGACCGTGCGGAAGGCCGTGAAGCGGCCGGTACCGCGGGCAGCGAAGAAGCCGGGACCGCAGGCCGTAGAGAGGCTGAGATCGCAGGCGGCGAAGAAGCCGGGACCGCAGGCCGTGAAGCGTCTGTGACTGCGGACCGCGCGGCAGACGATGCCGCAGCCGGCGCATCCGGCGAGGCCGGATCCGGCGTGACGGGAGCATCCGCGGCGGCCGATCGGACATTCGCGGCGGAAGAGACGCACGGAAGCGATCCGGCCAAAGCCCGGAAAAAGACCAAAGGCCCCGAGCCGTACGACGAAGGCTACGAAGCCGCGTTCGCGCAGATCGAGGAAGATCGGAAAAAGGAAGAGGAACGGATCCGGAAGGAAGAAGAGCGGCGCCGCAAAGACGAGGAGCGCCGTGAGAGATACGGCGATGCGGAGGACGCGGATGGCCCGCTGATCCGCGTATGGGACCGTGCATCGGACCTGATCGACAAAAAAGATGAGATCCTGGACCTTCTGGATGATGACGAGAACCGCGGTGCGGCAGCCCTGATCCTTCGGCAGATCGGCAAGATCCTGAAGGACATCCTGCCGAAGAGATATACCGCGAACGTGCGGTACGGCTTTGAGGATCCGGCCCAGACCGGGCGCGTCCTCGCGATCGCGTCGGCCCTGTATCCGGTCTATGCCGGAAACGCGCACGTGGAAGCGGATTTCGAACAGAAGGTCATCGAAGGAGACGCGGATATCAGGGGAGGCCTGCGGCTGGGCGTACTGCTCGGACACGTGCTCCGTCTCCTCGGAAACAAACGCATCCGGTCCTGGATCGGGATGGCCATGAAAAAGAAGAAGACGGCGGACTGACGCCGGCCGGAAAAAGGAGACGGCCGGCATCGGCCGGTCCGTAAACACAGATCGTAACTGAACTCATCGACAGAGGCGGCACGGCGGCCGCCGGAAGGAGAACCCAATGGCTGACAGAGAACTCAAGACGACGATGAACGAACTGTTCCGCAGCATGGACGGCTTCATGAACTCCAAGAGCGTGATCGGCGACGCGATCCATGTGGACGGCGCGACGATCCTGCCTCTGGTGGACGTGTCGTTCGGATGCGGCGCCGGCTCCAGCGCGCGGGATAAAAAAGACGGCGCGATGGGCGGCCTGACCGGAAAGATCGCCCCGAGCGCGGTCCTCGTGGTGCAGAACGGTGCGGTCCGTCTGATCAATGTCAAGAACCAGGATACCATCACCAAGCTGCTGGATACGGTCCCGGGCATCATCGACCAGATCAATGCGCGCCGCAGCAGCACCGTCTCCGACGGCGATGTGATCCGCGCGGTCAAGGAAGAGACGGAAGAGTAAAGGCGGTCACGGGAGCTGAACGATGAAAGTACTGTCCTTTCTTCTGCAGTCGCTCCGGGCCTTGGTCCGCGATTTCGGTGTGTATCCGAAGTCGTACCTGTTCCTGTTCGCGTTCGTCGCCTTCTTCGGAGTCCTGATGGCGGTGCGGCAGTGGCGTGATACGGCCGGCCTCCCGGCGCGGTACCGTGTCCTGTTCCTGATTCCGACGATCCTGACCCTGATCGGCTACTTCGGCGTGGGCACCATGCTGACGCTGGCCAACGAGACGGCGGAACTGGATCCGCTCCGGTACGGCAAGGGGATCTTCACGGAACTGGCCGTCTGCGGCCTCCTGATGACGGGACTGTATGTTCTGTCGATCTACCGCTCGGATTCGAGCGACATGTCAGAGGAAGGCGTCGAATTGGCGAAATCACAGGCCAAGGGACTCCTCATGGGCGTTTTCCTGATCGTGATGTCCGTGATCTTCCGCTTGACGGGCCTGGCGCAGAGCCTGCCTTCCTGGGGCTTTACCCTGTTCGGAAAGACGCTCGGCGGCTGGATCTACGGCGCCTATCTGGCCTGCGGGGTCTGGGCCGTGTTTTCGATCGCCGCGTCCGTTTTCCAGATTCCGGCCCAGATCTGGCTCGGGAACATGGAAGACCGCATGTACGATTCGCTGGATCAGATCGATGAGATGATCGATCATAACAAACAGACGAAGTCCGCGGCACCGGCCGCTTCGACTGCAAAGTCCGCGGCACCGGCCGCAAAGCCGGCGGCTTCGGCCGTGAAAACAGCCGCAAAGCCTGCGGCTCCTGCCGTGAAAACAGCCGCAAAGCCTGCGGCTCCTGCTGCAAAACCGGCTGCCGCAGCCGCAAAGCCTGTGGCGAGACCCGGGGCCCCGTCCGTAAAAACAGCTGCGAAGCCCGCGGCACCGACGGCAAAACCTGTGACACCGACAGCGAAACCCGCCGCGTCGGCCGCGAAAACAGCCGCAAAGCCTGCGGCTCCGGCTGCAAGGCCTGCGGCACCAACCGCAAAGCCGGCCGCACCGAACCGCTATTTCCATAAGACCTATACGAAGGAATCGAACGTCGCGCAGACGATCCGCTCGGATCATCGCCAGCAGGCGGTGCTCGAGGCCTGGTCCGAACTGAAGAAGCCGGAGCACACGAACGAGGAACGGCTGCGCTGGCTCCAGGAGAAGGACCCGGAGCTCAAGATCCGGAACAAGGTCGCGCTGCTGCAGTGCGGTGAGATCGTGGTCATAAGCAAGGACGGCAGGGTCTCCTGGTGAGGGAGCCTGCCGTCTGTTCTTTGTCAAGGGGCCGGCTGACAGGATGCCGGATGGGCGGGAACGGTACGGCATCCGTCGAAAAGTGCCGAAAAACCGTGAAAAAAGCGCTTGCCAAAACCAGATCGGCATGCTATGATATCCGAGTGTCTATGCGCCGCAGCGCGGGGATCGGAAACTCCGACCGTCCCCTGGCTGCCGGTAAGTTCAAGAAGAAAAAGGAGAAACTGTTATGATCAGCAAAGAGAAGAAAGCACAGATCA
>CACXFD010000033.1 GCA_902766845.1 uncultured Lachnospiraceae bacterium
ACTCGTAATCCTGCCGTCCCTGATCGAGCTGCTGCTGCGCCGCGGCCAGTTCCCCGCGGATCCGGTCCACCGCGGACCGCACGAGCTGCACTTCCTCCGAGAGCGCGCGGTCCAGCAGGCGGTCCTGCTGCAGGCGCGTATATTCCGAAAAAGCGTCGGCGACCGATCCGCCGTACGCCGCGTCGATCTGCTCCATGCGCTCGCGGGTAGCCGCCTCGGTCTGACCGGACAGTTCCCGCCAGCTCGCGAGGAGCTGCTCCGCCACGCCGGTCTCGACACGCGCCTCGACCAGTTCCGTCTCCAGCGCGGTCAGCCGCGTCTGCGCGGCGTCCTTTTCTTCCGCCGACGCCGTATCCGAAGTGATCACGGCCTCCAGCTGCGCCTTCTCCGCTTCCAGGGAGGCCTGCCGGGCGGCTGCGGCCTGCCGGCGCGCCTCCATCTCCTGCTCTCCCTGCGAAGCGGCCTGCGACGCGTCCTCGGACAGCAGGGACTGCAGCGCCATATAGGTGCCGTAATCCGCGGACAGCTGCGTAAAGATGGTCTCGAAGGAGCGGCCTTCGGGGTCCTCCGCCTCGATCTGCGCGATCCGCGTGAGCGAAGCCGACGACTGCTCCCGCACGCGCCGCTCAAGCGCCTGCTGGCGCGCCTGCGCCTCCGCGAGGGCTGCCTGCAGGCTGGTCAGCTGCGTCTCGCCGGCCACGATGCGCACGTTCGCGTCATCGAGCTGCGCCTTGGCCTCGTCGAGCTTTGCCTGGCCTTCGGCCAGTTTTTCCTCCATCTCCCGCTCGCCCTCTTCGATCTTCGAGCGGTATTCGTCCGCAAGGCGCCCCTTCAGCTGTTCCTGCTGGCGCGCCGCGAACGTCTCAAGGCTCCCGAGCGCGTCGCCGAGGATCTCGCCGTATTCGTCCGAGAACCGTTCGGGGTCCTGCAGGCCTTCCACCTGCGCGTAGACGGTCGTATAGTATTCCTGTTTGAAATTGGACGCCGGTATGAACACGACGTTCTGCAGTTCCAGATTCTTGAGCAGGCCGGTGCCCAGCGTCTTGGACAGGTAATTCGGGGAGCGGACGATGCCGACGATCGTGAATTCATCGTTCGCGAGGCTCTCGCCGATATCCGAATCCTCCAGGAACAGCTTGATCGTTCCGCCGACCGGGTAATGGCTCGCGCTGAACGTGCCTTCGAGGATCAAAAGTTCCGTCGCCATTTCCGGCAGGCGCCCCTCCACCAGGTCGAAATGGTCCAGCGTGCGCTCGCATTCCTCGACGCGCGTGACCGCGGTGGTCCCGTCCGGCACCTCGCTGAGCACGTCGGTGAAACGGCTCGCGAAGACCTCCGTGACCTGTTCCTGCGCACGGATGGCCTCCACGTCCGCCTCGTCAAAACCGTACGCCGAATAGACCTGGACGTCGTGCAGACGCAGGTCGCGGTCGTAATCCGATACGCTCGTCTCCATGATGCTGCGCGTGCTCAGCAGGCCCATCATGAAGGCCGTGCCGATCAGCACGATCAGCAGCAGGGACAGGAACCGGTTCGCGGTCGTTTTGATCAGGCGGAACGTGTCTTTTGCCAGCATCTTCTCTTATCTCAGTATTCGATCTCGTCGATGTCCATCGGGTGCTCGTTGATCTTCACGCTCTCGATCTTTCCGCTCTTGACGCGGATGATCTTCTGTCCCATGGCCGCGAGCGCGCTGTTGTGCGTGATCATCACGACCGTCATCTTTTCTTTATAGCACATGTCCTGCAGGACCTTGAGGACCTGCTTGCCGGTCCGGTAATCGAGCGCGCCGGTCGGCTCGTCGCATAGCAGGAGCTTCGGGCTCTTGGCGACCGCGCGGGCGATGGCCACGCGCTGCTGCTCCCCGCCCGACAGCTGCGACGGGAAGTTGTTCATGCGGTCCTCCAGGCCCACCATCTTCAGCACATAGCGCGAATCCATCGGATCTTTGCAGATCTGGAGCGCCAGATCCACGTTCTCTTTCGCGGTCAGGTTCTGCATCAGATTGTAGAACTGGAATACGAAGCCGATCGCGCTGCGGCGGTATTCGGTCAGTTCCCGCTGCGTGGCGTCCGAAACGTCCTGACCGTCCACGATCACGCGTCCCGACGTGACCGTATCCATGCCGCCGAGGATGTTCAGGATCGTCGTCTTGCCCGCGCCGCTGTTGCCGAGCACGACGACGAATTCACCCTTTTCGATCGAGAACGATATGCCGTCCAGGGCGCGGATCTCTACCTCGCCCATCTGATAGACTTTCGTGACGTCCCGGAATTCGATAAAGCTCATCTGTCCGTTCTCCCCCGCAAAAACTGCCCGCCCGCGACGCGGCAGGCTCCGGCACAGGCCGCTTCCGCGGCGCGCCCCTCGCCGGACTGTTCCGGCATGGGCCGTGCCCGGCGCATCCTTATCCAGTTTCATAATACACTATGATCTTCCGATTAGTCAATCACCCGGGAAGGGAAAGAGGATGCGGCAGGCCGCTTCCGGCGCATCCGGCCTGTGCCGGCGCGTCCGGCCGCTGCCGGCAGAGCCGGCGCAGGTGCGGCTGTAAGATCGTATCTTTCGTCCTGCGTTCACTTGCTTTTTTTGCATATGTTATGTAAAATATTATTTAAAATAAGTAACAAAGCCTGGGCCTTGTTCATCTGCACGAAACGAGGTGAAACATGAACAACCGCAAAGTGATGGGCTTTTGCGCGGCTGCCAAATACGGCAGTTTCTCCAAAGCCGCTTCCAGCATCTATATGACGCAGCCGGCGTTCAGCCGCATGATCTCCTCTCTCGAAGAGGAACTGGGCTGTGAACTGTTCCGGCGCAGCAAGACCGAGACGGTCCTGACCCCGATCGGCCGGGAGATCCTGCCCGAGATGCAGGAGGTGCTCCGGCATTATCAGAAGATCGAGCAGCTGACCTCCCACTACAAGCCCCGCACGGAAAAGACCATCGTGATCGGTGAGTTCTGCTTCGGCTGGTCGGATGAATGCCGCGCGGCCTGCGCGGCGTACCTGCGGCTCCATCCGGACGTTTCGATCCGGATCCAGGAGATCTCCGGCACCAACGCGTTCCAGGGACTGCAGACCGGGGAGATCGACCTGCTCCACACGATGTACGCGCCCACGCGCTACCGCTCGCACCAGTCGCTGCTCAAGACCATCCCCTGCGAACCGTACCGCCACTGCGCGTATATGTCCATGAGCCATCCGCTGGCCTATGAACCGGAGATCAGTCTGCGCCAGCTTGAGAAGGACCCGTTCATCTTCTTCTCGCGGGACCAGTTCCCCCTGATGTATGACCGCGTCTGCGCGGCCTGTGCCGATGTGGGCTTCATTCCCGACGTGGCGCTCGAGACCGAGAACCTCTCCCATATGATGAACCACATCGCGACCGGGGACGGCGTGGCCGTGATCCCGAATTTCGCGGCGGAGGTGCCCGGCGTCAAGGCCGTTCCGATCCGGGAGATGCCCGCCGAGCCGTCCTTCTGGTTCTGGCACCATGAGAACGACCAGCCGCAGGTCCTGGACTTCATCGAGTTTCTGACGAAGCTGGCCCAGGCAAAGGGGCGGATCACGAACGAGCCGTAAACAGCCCGCGTCCGCATATGATAAAATTGCTGCACGACACTTTCCAATTTCGGCAAGTGTCGTGCACTTTTTTTGCATTACCTCATTTTAGAATACCATGATATGATGAAATTAACCAAATAGGGTGCCTGAAAAGGCATTACTTTTAGAGGAGGTAACCAATATGTCATTGAAGCTCGAACCCGGCAAAGTGTATTTGATGCCTGTTTTCTTCGGACCGTCCTCCATGCAGGTCGAGCCGTGGGAAGGCGGCCGCGGCATGAACGATCATTTCCAGCCCGGTGAAGTCAACGTCGTGCAGGTCACGTACGAGACCGACCGTGAGACCCTGGAAGCCATGATCCCCGAATGCTACACGCTGAACGATCCGTTCGTCAGCGTTACGCTTTGCGAATTCACGAACCTGGGCTGGCTGAACGGCGGCACCTATAACCTGATCAACGTCAACGTCCCTGTTCATTTCAAGGGCGAACGCGATGACCTGGACGGCGATCTGGTCCTCGCGATGTTCGAAAACCACGCCGACCCGATCGTGGGCGGCCGTGAGACCATGGGCTATTCGAAGCTGTACTGCGAGATCCCGCGTGTCCGCAACGTGGACGGCAAGAAGATCTGCTACGCTTCCAGCTGGGATTTCCGCTTCATGAAGATGGTCGCGGATACCACGAAGCCCGCTCCCGATGCTGAGACGCTGAAGAAGAGCGAAGCCCGTTCCGCCGGCAAGATGCATTACAAATACATCCCGGCCGTCATGGAATACGGCGAGGATCCGTCCAAGAACTTCACGACGCCGGCGGTCGCGTATCCGACCATCCTGCCGAAGTGGAAACGCCCGGCTGATTATCCGTACAAGCTCCGCATTCCGGAAGTCACCTACTGCGACGGCTATGTCGAGTTCTACGAGCCCGAATGGGGCGATTGGCCTACCTACTGGAACGTCGGCCACGGCCTTGCGTCCCTGAAGTGCAAGAGAGTCATCGCTGCGAAGGTCCTGACCTACGACGAGCCGTGCGAATACACGACCTGCTATCGTCTGCGGTAAGTCCTCCCGTTTTCGTTGCCGCACGCGGCAGGCTGCCTGACACGGACGGGCGCATCCCGGACGAGGCGCCGACTGCGGCAGCACAGACCGGACAACAAAGGACAGATACCGGAAGATCCTGACACCGTCTTCCGCGTCTGTCAAAAGCTGCCAGCCTGTCTTTCAGGCCTGAGCCGGAAGGCAGGCTGGTTTTGTTGGTTGGATATAAAGTTTCTCTAAACTTTATTAAAAAATCGTAAAGGAGTGCTTCATGAACGCATTAGGAATTATCGGCCTGCTTGCAGGTATCGCGATCCTGATCATCGTCAGCTATAAAGGCTTCCACGCCGTGCCTACGACCATGCTGGCCGCGGCCGTCGTGATGCTGTGCAACGGCATCGGCCTTTGGACCGGCTACTCCACCGCCTGGATCGGCGGCGTCGCGGGCGTCTTCACTGCCTACTATCTCCTGTTCCTGTTCTCGTCGATCTTCGCGAACGTCATGCAGGAGACCGGCGCCTGCACCACCGTGGCCTATCGGCTGATCGACTGGTTCGGCACCAAGCACATCTTGACCGTGCTGACCCTGCTCTGCTTCATCCTCTGCTTCGGCGGCGTGTCGTTCTTCGTCATCATGTTCGCGATCGGACCGATCGCCTTCAGTATCTTTGCTGACCTGAACATTCCCCGTAAGTCCATCCTGCTGCCTGTGGCGGCCGGCGCCGGCGCCTTCGTTCTGGCCTGCCCCGCTTCCACGCAGCTGTCGAACGTGATCCCGGCCGAGCCGCTGGGCACCAACCTGATGGCCGCTCCGATCCTGGGCCTGATCATGCTGGTCGCCGGCATGGGCGTCTCGATCTGGTATGTGGAACGTGAATACAAGAAGATCATGAAGGAAGTCGAAGACGGCAAGATCCCCGGCTGGGAACCCGATGCTTCGATCCCCGCTCTGCGCGGCCGTGACGATGTCCCGTCCACGATCGGCGGTTTCCTGCCCCTGGTCGCTGTCGTCGCGATCATCGTGATCGGCTCCTTCGCAAAGTGGTTCGGCGGCAACGCGACCCTGCTGGCCGTCATCGCCATGATCATCGGCACCGTGCTCGCCACCGTGCTGAACCTCAAGAACTTCAAGGGCAAGGCCTTTGATCTGTGCAAGGGCATCACCCAGAAGAGCGCTGTCGGCGCGGCCGGTTCCGCTCTGGTCCTCGGCGCTGTCGTCGGTTTCGGTACCGTCGTTTCCAACACCCCGGCCTTCGCGAACATCGTTCAGTGGCTGATGGGCGTGAACATGCCGGTCTACTGGAAGGGCGTCATCTCCACCGGCGTTCTGGCCGGCGTGTGCGGCTCCGCTTCCTCGGGCCTGAAGCTCTGCGTGCAGTACCTGGCTGACTACTTCGTGGGCTCCGGCTGCAACCTGGCCGTCCTGCACCGCCTGCTCGCAAATGCGTCGATCACGTTCGACTCCCTGCCTCACGCTACGGGCTGCTTCCTGATGCTCTCCTACTTCGGCCGGAATCACAAGATCGCCTACAAGTACGTGTGGTGGCTGGATACGATCATCCCGCTCGTCGTGACCGTCGTCGCGACCCTGATCTGCTCGATGATCTTCTGATGACCATGTGATCAGCAAACGGCTCCGGCCCCGGCCGCGGCCTTCGTGCCGGACCGGACCCGGACCGTTCACCAAACCTCCGAGGGGAGGCAGCGCAGCTGCCTCCCCTCTTTTTGCGCCTCTCTCACTCCCATCCGGGCCTTCCCCGCGCCCCTTTCCCCTGATAGCGGAGCGTTCTGTCAACAGCCGAAAAGCTTCGGCATACGTGCAGATGCCCGGAATTGCAGAAAGCCCCGCGCACAGATCGTGCGAACGTCTTTCGTCAGGAAGCAGTGAGCACGACTGTGTGCGGGGCTCCTTTCGCCCTCCATGGCACCTCTTTCTCCCTGCCGGCGAAAACGTCCGGTAAACAAAAAAGGGCTGCAGATACAGTCGTGTGAACGTCTTCCGCCGAAACGTAAAAGGATCCGCACACAGATCATGTGAACGTCTTCCGTCAGGAAGTAGTGAACATGACTGTGTGCGGATCCCTTATTCTCGGCGCAGATAACACGACTGTATCTGCAGCCGATCACATTTTGTTTACTCGAACGTTTCCGCCAGCTCCAGGGTATATTCTTTGTTCATCTTCTTACACACCTCGATGAACTTCTCCACCGGCACGCCGGCCGCTCTCTTGTTTCCGGCGATGTTGACCATCAGCTCGCCGGTCTCCTTCTCCTTGTCGCCGATGACGAGGATGTACGGATCGCGGTAGGTGCGGTACGTCTTGATCTTGTCGTTCATGTTCTTGTCGGCGTAGTCCGCTTCCACACGGATGCCGGCATCGCGCAGCTTCTCTTCCAGTTCCTTCGCGTAGTCGTTGTGCTCGGGCTTGATCGGGACGATGCCGACCTGCACGGGCGCCAGCCAGAACGGGAAGCGGCCCTTGAAGTTTTCGATCAGGATGCCGATGAAGCGCTCCATCGAGCCGAAGATCGCGCGGTGGATCATGACCGGCCGCTTCTGCGTGCCGTCCGCATCCATATACTTGAGGTCAAAGTTCAGCGGGAGCTGGAAGTCCAGCTGGATCGTGCCCATCTGCCACTCACGGCCGATGCAGTCGCGCATCTTCAGGTCGATCTTCGGGCCGTAGAACGCGCCGTCGCCTTCGTTGATCTCATAGCCGCCCTCGCCGTACTTATCATCCAGGATCTTCTTC
>CACXFD010000034.1 GCA_902766845.1 uncultured Lachnospiraceae bacterium
ACGAGGACTGTCATCTGGTCATCACGCCCGCTTCCGGCGCGCGCGGCTCCTATATCGAATGCTGGGGCGTGCTGGGCACGTCCGGGATGCCGTTCATCCTGTCCGCGGCGCTGGAGAGCATGCGGGAGAGCGTGGCGCTGTCGCAGCACTTCTTCGTGCTGACCGGCCTGATCGCGACCTTGCTCGGCATGATCCTGATCTATCTGACATCGCGCCGGATGATGCGTCCGGTGGAGCAACTCTCGCGGATCTCCACGAAGCTTGCGGACCTGGACTTTTCCGAACGCTATGAAGGACGGGAACGGGACGAGATCGGCGTGCTGGGCACCAACATGAACCGGATGGCGGACGCGCTGCAGGAGACGGTCGGGGAGCTGAAGGCGGCCAATGAGCAGCTGAGCCGCGACCTTGAGAAGCAGACGCAGATCGATGATATGCGCCGCGACTTTTTGAACAATGTCTCGCATGAGCTGAAAACGCCGATCGCCCTGATCCAGGGCTACGCGGAGGGGCTGGCCGACGACGTCACGAGCGACCCCGAGAGCCGCGCGTATTACTGCCATGTGATCATGGACGAGGCGGAAAAGATGAACCGGATGGTGCGCCAGCTCCTGACGCTGAATCATCTGGAAGCGGGCACCAGCGCGCCCGAGGCCGTGCGCTTTGATCTGGTCAGCATGATCCGCGCCATCCTGCAGTCGAGCCAGGTGCTGGATCCGGCCGTCCGTGTGCTGTTCCGGGAAACGGAGCCGGTCTGGGTCCTCGCGGACGAATTCCAGATGGAAGAGGTGTTCACGAATTATCTGACGAACGCCTATCATCACGTGAACGAGCGCAAGCTGATCACGGTCTCGCTAACAAAGGAGGCGGAGACGGTCCGCGTGTCGGTCCGCAATACCGGCGACCCGATCCCCGAAGAAGATATCCCGCTGATCTGGGATAAGTTCTATAAGGTCGACAAGGCCCGCACGCGCGCCTACGGGGGCAGCGGGATCGGCCTTTCGATCGTGAAGGCGGTCATGGAAGCGCACCGGCAGGCATATGGCGCGGAGAACAGCGGGGACGGCGTCACGTTCTGGTTCGATGTGAAGCGCGCGCCGGAAGAAGGATAAAAGACCGCCGCGGCCCTATGGCCGCGGCGGATAGAAGGATGGAACGCGGATGACCGGGAGACCGGCCCGGCACGGCGCGGTGCGGCGGCCGGTCAGAACGCCAGCGCGGTCTCGAGCGCGACCTTCATCATGTTCGTGAAGCCGGTCTGACGCTCTTCGGGCAAAAGCTCCTCGGTGCGGTAGATGTGATCGGAGACCGAGAGCAGGCACAGGGCCTTTTTCCCGGCCCGGGCCGCGATCGCGTACAGGGCCGCAGCCTCCATCTCCACGGCCAGCACGCCCATGGAGCGCCAGGCATCGTTGGCGCCGGGGGTCTCGTTGTAAAAATGATCGGAGCTCAGGATGTTGCCGGCATGGTACGGAACGCCGAGCCGCTCCGCCGCGCGGGCCGCGGCCTCCAGCACGTCAAAGCTCGCGATGGGCGCGAACGTTCCGGGCAGGCCGTACTGGGCCAGGAAATTGGAATCGGTGCAGGCGCCGGAAGCCAGGATCAGGTCCTTCAGCTGAAGGTATTCCTGCAGGGCGCCGCAGGAGCCGATCCGCATGATAACCTCCACCCCGTAGAACGCGTAGAGCTCATAGGTGTAGATGCCGATGGATGGGATGCCCATGCCGTGGCCCATCACGGACAGGCGCTTGCCCTGATAGGTGCCGGTATAGCCGAGCATGCCGCGGACCGTGTTGAAGCAGACAGGGTCCGTCAGGAAGTTCTCCGCAATGTATTTGGCGCGGAGCGGGTCGCCGGCCATCAGGACGACGGGCGCGATCTCACCGGGCGACGCGGCGTTATGAGGGGTAGACATGGGAAGCTCCTTTCTGTGAGGCGGCCGGGCCGCCGATGATCTGAGTCTGTACGGGACAGAGACCGCTCTGTCCTTCGAAGTTACTATATCATGCCGGGCGGAAAACCGCCAGATATTCTTTTGAAACAGGGAGGGAACATGGAAAAACGGGCTTATGCCTTCATGGCAAACGGAATGGAAGAAGTCGAATGCCTGGCCGTCGTGGACATGCTCGTGCGGGGCGGGATCCGCGTGACCAAGGTCTCGGTGGAGGAAGAGAAGACCGTGACAGGCGCCCACGGGATCACAGTCGTCGCTGACGCGCTGTTCTCCGAGATCGATCCGGCGCAGGCGGACGTGCTGTTTTTGCCGGGCGGCATGCCCGGGACGCTGCACCTGAAGGCGCACGAAGGACTCGCCGCGGCGCTTCTGGCCGCCGAAGGACGAGGCCAGCGCATCGCGGCGATCTGCGCCGCGCCGATCGTGCTGGGCGGCCTCGGACTGATGAAGGGGCGGCGCGGCACCTGCTATCCGGGAGAGGACCTGGAATGCCAGATGACCGGCTATACCCGCGTGCCGGAAGGCGTCGTAACGGACGGCTATATCACGACCGGACGCGGCGTGGGGTTCGCGATCGACCTGGGGCTGGAGCTCGTGGCGCTGCTGCGGGGGCGTGACCTGTCCGAGCAGATCCGGGAGAGCATCCAGTACAACTGGCCGGTGCGCTGACCCAACAGCCCGTTCCGGGCCGTCACAGGCGGTACCGTGCCGTCACAGCCGGACTGTGTCGTCAAAGCCGGTCCGGGCGGCACGGAGACCGGAGTGAGAAAAGCCCTGAAAAAACCGGTTGGTTTTTTTCAGGGCTTGTGTTATAATCTATGTTCGCAGCGTTATGGGCTATAAAATAACGAGACCCGGCGCGCCCAAGATCCGAAGGAAAAAGAAGGAGGCACGCGCATGAGCGTACAGGTGGAGACTCTCGAGAAGAGCATGGCAAAATTAAAGGTGACGATGCCCGCAGAAGATATCGACAAGGCGATGCAGGCTGTCTATACACGCAACCGCGGAAAGTTCCAGATCCCCGGTTTCCGCAAGGGCCATGCGCCCCGCAAGCTGATCGAGCAGATGTACGGAAAGGGCGTCTTCTTCGAAGATGCGATCAACGACCTGCTGCCCGAAGCTTATGAGAAGGCGTATAAGGAAAGCGGTCTGGATATCGTGAGCCGTCCCGAGATCACGTTCGAGGAGATGGAGATCGGCAAGGACGCGGTCTTTACCGCGCTGGTCGCCGTGAAGCCTCCGGTCACGCTCGGAGAATACAAGGGACTGGTCGCCGAAAAGACGGACGTCACGGTCACCGAAGAGGACGTGATGAAGGAGATCCGTCATGACCAGGAGATGAACTCCACGCTGAAGACCGTGGAGGATCAGCCCGCGAAGCTGGACGACCAGGTCGTGATCGACTATGTCGGCGAGATGGACGGCGTGCCGTTCGACGGCGGCTCGGACAAGGGCTATCACCTGACGCTCGGCTCCCACAGCTTCATCGAGGGCTTTGAGGATCAGCTGGTCGGCGCCAAGGCCGGAGATCAGTTGGATGTGAATGTGACCTTCCCCGAAGAGTATCACGCCGCGGAACTGGCCGGCAAGCCCGCCGTGTTCCACGTGACCGTGAAAGAGGTCAAGGTCCGCGAGATGCCGGAGCTGAACGACGACTTCGCGTCGGACGTCTCCGAATTCGAGACTTTTGAAGAGTATAAGGCGGACAAGGAAGCCAAGCTGAAGGCCCGCAAGGAAGAACAGGCCAAGACCGAACGCGAGAACACGCTCGTGGAGAAGGCCGTCGAGAACGCCCAGCTCGAGATCCCCGAGGCTATGCTGGATACCGAATCCCGCGCCATGCTGGAGGACTTCCGCCAGCGTCTCGAGATGCAGGGCATGAACATGGACATGTACTACCAGTACACGAACAAGAACGAGAAGAGCATGCTGGATGAGATCCGGCCCGGCGCGGAGAAGCAGATCCGGACGCGCCTGGTGCTGGAGGCGGTCTCCGCGGCGGAAGGCATCGAGGCGTCTGAAGAGGACGTCGAGAAGAAGCTGCAGGAGATGGCGGACCAGTACAAGATGGAGCTCGAGAAGGTGAAGTCCTTCATGGATGAGGGCTCCATCGACCAGCTCAAGAACGATATCAGGATGCAGAAGGCCATCGACCTGATCGTCGCGGAGTCCAAGGAGAACTGACCCCGCACCGGCCGTCTGGCGGACGCCGCGGAGCGGACATGAGACCGGTGCCGCACGGCGGTCCGCAGGAGACAGGCTGACTGCATACCGACAGCGGAGCGAAGGCTCCGACATGACGAGGACAAGGAGGGATCATTATGAGCATCATCCCTAACGTGATCGAGACCAGCCGCGGAGGCGAGCGCTTTTACGACATCTATTCCCGCCTGCTGCGTGACCGCATCATCTTCCTCGGGGAAGAGGTGACGGATGTGTCGGCCAGCATCGTGGTGGCGCAGATGCTGTTCCTGGAGTCGGAAGATCCGAACAAGGACATCTATCTGTACATCAACAGCCCGGGCGGTTCGGTGAGCGCCGGCATGGCGATCTATGACACCATGCATTATGTGAAGTGCCCGGTGTCCACGATCTGCATGGGCATGGCTGCCAGCATGGGCGCGTTCCTGCTGGCCGGCGGGGAAAAGGGCAAGCGCTTCGCGCTTCCGAATTCCAAGATCATGATCCATCAGCCTTCGGGCGGCGCCCAGGGCCAGGCCACGGACATCCGCATCGTGGCGGATGAGATCCTGAAGACCAAAAAGACGCTGAATGAGCTGCTGGCCGCCAACACCGGACAGCCGCTCGAGAAGATCGAGCAGGATACCGAGCGCGACAACTATATGACCGCGCAGGAAGCCAAGGCTTACGGACTGATCGACGAAGTCATCGAACACCACTGAGGAGCAGATTCCCATCATGCCGAAACGTTTTGACAACCTGATCAAGTGCTCGTTCTGCGGACGCACGCAGGATGAAGTGCGCCGGATGATCGCCGGCATGGACGGTTCCTTCATCTGCGACGAATGCGCGATCTCCTGCGCGGAGATCATCGAGGAAGAGTCCTACAACGACGGCCCGTCGGCTTCGTCCGCTCTGGCGGATATCCATCTGATCAAGCCGCAGGAGATGAAGAAGCATCTGGATGATTACGTGATCGGCCAGGATGAGGCGAAGAAGGTCCTGTCCGTGGCGGTCTACAATCATTACAAGCGGGTGCTGGCTCTCGCGAACGGGGACCGGGACGATGACGGCGTGGAGATCCAGAAGAGCAACGTGCTCCTGCTGGGGCCCACCGGTTCCGGCAAGACCTATCTTGCACAGTCCATGGCGCGCCTGCTGAACGTGCCGTTCGCGATCGCGGACGCCACGGCGCTGACCGAAGCCGGATATGTGGGCGAGGACGTCGAGAACATCCTGCTGAAGCTGATCCAGGCCGCGGACTATGACATCGACCGGGCGGAATACGGGATCATCTATATCGACGAGATCGACAAGATCACCAAAAAGTCGGAGAACGTGTCCATCACGCGCGACGTGTCGGGCGAGGGCGTGCAGCAGGCGCTGCTGAAGATCCTGGAAGGCACGGACGCGTCGGTCCCGCCGCAGGGCGGCCGCAAGCATCCCCAGCAGGAGATGTACCAGATCAACACGACGAACATCCTGTTCATCTGCGGCGGCGCGTTCGACGGACTCGAGACCATCATCGAGGAGCGGCGCGGAAATCACGCGATCGGCTTCAACGCGGAGATCCTGGACAAGCAGTCGGAGGACCTGTCCCGCACGCTCAAGCACGTGCTTCCGCAGGACCTGATCAAGTTCGGGCTCATTCCGGAATTCGTGGGCCGCGTGCCGGTCGTGGTGTCGCTGGACCTGCTGGACGAAGACGCCCTCGTGCGGATCATGACGGAGCCCAAGAACGCTCTCGTCAAACAGTATAAGAAGCTCTTTTCCTACGACGGCGTGAAGTTGGAATTCTCGCCCGAGGCCGTGCATGAGATCGCACGGCTCGCGTTCGAGCGGAAGACCGGCGCGCGCGGTCTGCGGGCCGTGATGGAGAAGACCATGACGGACGTGATGTTCGAGATCCCGTCAGATGAGAACATCGGCGCCTGCCGAATCACGAAGGAAGTCGTGGACGGAACGGAACAGCCGGAGCTGTCCTACCGTTCGCTGATCGTATCCAAGGTCGGGGAAGAGGAGATCGGGGCGTAAGACCGTCCCGCAAGGACCGGGGAGCGGTGTATCCCCCGGAAACAGGAACGGACAGACGGTCTGCACCCTTTGATGCGGTGCGGACCGTTTTTGTTTTTCAGGAGAAAGAAGATGAAGAGGACTATCGTGGCGCTGCGCGGCATGGTCGTGCTGCCGCAGACCGTCGTTCATTTTGACGCGAGCCGGCCGCGCTCGATCGCGGCCGTCGAGGCGGCCATGGAAGGGGACAAGATCCTGTTCGTGAGCGCCCAGAGGGATCCGGATCAGGAGGAGCCGAAGCAGGGCGACCTGTTCGAGACCGGGTGCCTGATCAAGCTGCGGCAGATGATCCGCCTGCCGGGCGGGAGCGTGCGTGTGCTCGGCGATTCGTTGATGCGCGCGGAGCTGTCGGTCCTGTATACCGACGGGCCGTATCTGACCGGTGAGGTCCTGTACGCGCCGCGGCTGCCCGGCCGCTTTGAAGAGGACGCCAACGCCGCGGAAGCGCTGCGCCGCGTGATCCGCGAGGAGACACAGGCGTATGCGAAGGAGAATCACGCGATCAACGAAAAGGCCGTGATGAGCATCTGTGACGCGGATACGATCGAAGAGATGCTGACGGTCCTGTCCGCGAACCTGCCGTTCTCCTGGCAGGACCGGCAGGCGCTTCTGGAGGCGTCCACCGGCCAGCAGCTGTGCGACCGCCTGCGGGCGCTCCTGCGCCGCGAGACCCATATCCAGCAGATCAAAAATGAACTGCAGGGACGCGTCAAGGAGGAACTGGACCAGAATCAGAAGGAATACGTGCTGCGCGAGCAGATGAAGGTGATCCATCAGGAGCTCGGGGACGAGGACATCGACGCCGAGACCGA
>CACXFD010000035.1 GCA_902766845.1 uncultured Lachnospiraceae bacterium
AATTCAAGATTACGTCAGGCCAATCACCTTCATCATAAAGAAAGAGCAGAGACTATGAAAGCCTCTGCTCATATAGTAAGAATTCCGGTTTGCCGAATGGATCTTCTATTGTCCACAGTTATAACGAGCATCGGATTTTGCCCCACAAAATCCAAGAGACAAAACCGGCGTGACCGCAGCCCATACTATGTATACGCAGTCCGTCGCTCCATTGATCCCTATCAGCCGGGCAGCTGATTCCGTCCCATGAAGCAGCTGCCTCTCGGAAGGAGAGCAGTACAGGATGGAACAGGCAGGTGGTTCCGATAAAACGCGGAAGAAAAAGACGGGGGCGCCAAAACAGCTGCGGAGAGCCGCTCTTGCCGGGCAGGGCGTGGCTGTGCAGATCTGCGAGCCGCCGCGGCTCATGTCGGCCCCGGATTATGAAGCGATCCGCAGGACCGACGAGAAACAGGCGGACGTTGCGTTGCATGCGCATGCCTTTTACGAGCTGTATCTGGTCGTGTCCGGCTATGTGACATGCGCGCTCGAGGGCCGTGTGTACCGTATGGGGCCGGGCGATGCGGTCACGATCGGGCCGGCGTGCCTGCACGGCATGCGGACCGGTCCGGATGCAGGCCCTCACGAACGATACGTCCTCCGCATCGCGCCGGAGCTCTTGCGGAAATTGTCATCGGCGGAGACGAATCTCGGAGAATGCTTTTTGATGCCCCCGGACCGGCCCGGGAACAAGCTCTGCCTCAGCGGATCGTCGCTGGACCTGATGTGCCGGCTGATGGACTTGCTGTGCCGTGAACGCGTGACCGACCGCTTCGGAGCGGATATTCTGGCAGGCGGGATCCTGACGAGCCTGCTGACAACGGTCAACCGTATAGCTCGGGAACAGGGCGGCGACGAGATGGGCGAAACGTATCCGAATCCTTTGGTCTCGTCCGTTATCGAATATATCGGAAGTCATTACAGCGAAGATCTGACACTGGACCGGCTTGCCGAACGGTTCTATGTGAGCAAATATCACCTGAGCCATGTATTCGGAGAGCAGGTCGGAATCGGCGTATATCAGTATCTGCAGAAAAAACGGCTGGCCCGCGCATTGAACATGCTGGCGGACGGGAACCGTCCGATCGAAGTCTCGTTTTTATGCGGATTTGGAGATTATTCGAGCTTTTACAGGGCCTTTCGGTCCGAGTACGGGATGTCTCCCCGGTCGTTTGCCCGGGTCGGGAAGAATGAATAACCGGAAGATCGTTCTTGCATAGTTCTCTTGCAGGGAGTATGATCCTACACGGATCATGCTCTATTTTGCATGAAGACTGTTTTTTCCGGGAGGTATCACTATGAAAGTACTGGAAGCGCCCTTTGTGAAGGGCTTCATCCGCGTGGCCGATGACGGCTGGTTGCAGGGCTGGCACGAGCGCAACGGCGGGAACCTGAGCTACCGCATGCGCCCTGAGGAGGTCGAGTCGGTCCGGGAGGAACTGGTCCCGCGCAAGTGGGAGCCCATCGGGACCGAGGTGCCGCTGCTGGGCGGCGAGTATTTCCTCGTGACCGGGTCGGGCCGCTATATGCGCAACGCCGTGATCGATCCCGAGGACACGTTCTGCATCATCGAACTGGATCCGGCCGGCGCGCATTATCGGATTCTGTGGGGTCTTTCAAAGGGCGGACGCCCCACGAGCGAGCTGCCCACGCACCTGATGAACCATGAGGTCAAGGTGCGTGTGACCGGCGGAAAGCACCGCGTGATCTACCATGCGCATCCGGCCAACATCGTCGCGCTGACCTATGTCCTGCCGCTGACGGACGAGGTCTTCACGCGCGAGCTCTGGGAGATGGAGACCGAGTGCCCGATCGTTTTCCCGGACGGGATCGGCGTGGTGCCGTGGATGGTGCCCGGCGGGCGCGAGATCGCGGTCGAGACGTCAAAGCTGATGGAGAAGTACGATGTGGCGCTCTGGGCGCATCACGGCCTGTTCTGCTCGGGCGATACGTTTGACCAGACCTTCGGCCTGATGCATACCGTGGAAAAGGCCGCGGAGATCCTGGTCAAGGTCCTGTCGATGGCGCCCAAAAAGCGCCAGACGATCGAGCCGGAGGGTTTCCGGGAGGTCGCGAAGGCGTTCCATGTCACGGTGCCGGAGCGGTTTTTGTACGAGAAGGAAGACTGAGCGC
>CACXFD010000036.1 GCA_902766845.1 uncultured Lachnospiraceae bacterium
TGTGGATCGATTTGACCGATTCCTCTAAAAACTGTTCAAACTCCTGTAACTCTGACATTTCCGGCGAACCTCCTGGATGATTTTCTTCGGGGTGGAAGCCCCTGCTGTGATCCCAATTCGTTTTGCACCTTTGACATCATCCGCGTTAAGATCCTGAAACGTTTGAATGAAACAGGTCCGCGGGCAGGCGCTCCGGCAGATCTCTGCGAGCTTCTGCGTGTTGGAGCTGTGTCTCCCGCCGATGACGATCATCACGTCTGCCGTCCGGGCCAGTGATCTCGCCTCTGCCTGTCTTTCACGGGTAGCATTACAGATCGTATTCACAACATTTATATCATAACCGCTTTTCGGAATAATTTCAACTATATCTTGAAATTTCTTCATTGAAAAAGTGGTCTGTGCGACCAAAACCGCCGCTTTTCCGGCTTTTTGCAGGACAGACGCGGCCTCTTCGGCATTGCCGATGACATAAGCCGGTCCTGTGCACCAGGCAAGCGTGGCCTTCACTTCGGGATGGTCGGCGTTTCCCGCGATCAGAACGGTCCGCCCCGCCTCGGACGCCTCGCGCACGATCTTATGGATCTTGAGCACGAACGGGCACGTGGCGTCGGACACGGTCAGCCCTTTCCGGCGCAGCGCTTCATAGACGTCGGGCCCCGCGCCGTGTGAGCGGATGACCACGGTCCCCCGTTCCGGGAGCCGCGTCAGGTCCTCGGGCAGCTCGGTCCCGCCCATCGCGCGGATCTCGCCGGTCACGGTCTCGTTGTGGATGACGGGCCCGTAGGTATAGACCGGCCCGCCGGCCGCTTTAAGCTGATCATAGACCATATTCACGGCCCGCTCCACGCCAAAGCAGAAGCCGGCCGTCTTCGCGACGATGATCTCCATCCTGCTCTCCTGTTCTGCCATGCCGGACGTCTGCCGCATGCCGTCCGGACGGGTCATGCCTGCGCGGTCCGTTCGCGGAACATGCGGATGATGGTCTGCGAGACCTCGTAGATGTTCATGTCCGACGTATCGACGAGGACGGCGTCTTCCGCCTGCCGAAGCGGGGAAGAGGCCCGGTTCATATCGCGGTAGTCCCGTTCGAGCAGTTCCTTCATGACCTGCTCCATGGACGTGCCCTGCCCTTTTTCGACCAGCTCCAGGTACCGGCGCTGAGCGCGGCACTCGGGCGATGCGGTCAGGAAGATCTTCAGCGTGGCGTTCGGGAGGACCACGGTGCCGATGTCGCGGCCGTCCATGACGACGTTCTCCTTTTCAGCCAGGCGCTGCTGGAGCTCCACCAGTTTCTCGCGCACCCGTCCGAACACGCTGACCTTGGAGGCCGCGTCGCCGGCCTGCGGCGTACGGATCAGGCCTGAGACGTTCTCATCGTTCAGAAAGACCTGCTGACGGCCGTCCAGGTATCCGATGGATACGTCCGCCTCTTCCAGAAGGGCGCAGACCTTTTCCTCATCATCCGGCGCTACGCCGCAGCGGAGCATATACAGGCCGATGGCCCGGTACATGGCCCCGGTATCGATATACACGAATTTGAGTTCCTGGGAGACCACTTTGGCGATGGTGCTCTTTCCGGCTCCGGCCGGACCGTCGATCGCGATGCTGTACGTCATAAAACAAAGACCTTTCTGATATGGAACGGCGGGGTGATCGGTGATCGCCCCGCGGCTTTCTGAGACAGTGTAACATATTCCGGCGGATCTGTGAACCCCCATCCGGCCGGATCCGCCCAAAACGGTCCGTCCGGTCCGGCTTCCGTACGGCCTGCCTTCCGGCCTGACAGCCTCCGGCCGATCACTTTCCAGCCGGTCACTTTCCGGCCGGTCACTCTCCGGCCGGCGGTCCTTCCGCTCAGCCTTCGAGCCGGCTGCCGGCCAGATGGCCTGTGCTCCAGGCGATCTGCAGGTTGAATCCGCCGGTCAGTGCGTCCACGTCCAGGATCTCGCCCGCAAACGACAGCCCGGAAACGAGCTTCGAACGCATCGTGGACGGATCCACTTCCCGGACCGATACGCCGCCCTGCGTGATCACGGCTTCCGAATAGCCGCCAAGGCCGGTCAGCGTGAGCGGAAACGCGCGCAGCAGGGAAAAGATCCTCTCCCGCTGCTCCCGCGTCACCTGCGCGGCTTTCTGCTCCTCCGGAATCCCCGCCAGCCCGAGCAGTTCTTTTCCGGCCGATGCGGGCAGCAGGCCGCCGGTCACGTTCCGGACCGACTTGTTCGGCCCGCTCTCCAGATCCCGCAGCAGGCGGGCCCGAAGCTGTTCGTCGGTCAGGGCCGGCTTCCAGTCGATCTCGAGGCGGATCGGTCCCTGCGCAAGACGGCCGCCGTACAGCGCGGACGCGGTCAGCATCAGCGGGCCGGACACACCGGTATGCGTAAAAAGGAGCTCTCCGAATTCTGACCAGATCTTCTTCCCGTTCTGCCGGAGCGTGACGAGGATGTTGCGAAGCGAGAGCCCCGACAGGCGGCGGCACATCGATGCCTCTTCGGCGGTAAACGCCACCAGGGAAGGCCGCGTCGGTGTGACCGTGTGGCCTGCCTCTGCGGCAAGCCGGTATCCGTCTCCATCCGAACCCGTGGACGGATAGCTCAGGCCTCCGGTCGCGAGGATCACGGCGTCGGCCGGCAGGGTCTCCGCCTGTCCCGCTTCTTTGTCCGGGGATACGCTCACGCCGGTCACGACCCCGTCCTTTACCAAGATCTTCCGGACGCGCGCGCCCAGCCGGACCTTTACGCCCGCACCGCGCATCGCACGCGCGAGGGCCGCGGTCACATCCGAGGCGTGGTCGGACGCCGGGAACCGGCGCCGGCCCCGTTCCTCCTTGGTCGGGCAGCCGTTCGCTTCCAGCAGCTGCGTGATGTCCTCTGACGTATAATCATAGAACGCGCTGTACAGGAATTTGCGGTTCGACACGACCTGAGACAGCGCGTCCTCAACGGGCGCGCTGTTCGTATAATTGCACCGGCCCTTGCCGGTGATATAGATCTTTTTTCCGAGCTTTTCGTTCCGCTCGAGCAGGAGGACGCGGTGTCCCGCCTGCGCGGCCGCAAGAGCCGCCATCATACCGGCCGCTCCCCCGCCGATCACGATCACATTCATTCTTTCTCCCAGTCGATCGGATCGTCCGTGACTTCCACGAGGAATTCACAGTACGGATCTCCGTTCGCGCAGCATCTGGTCTCCGTCACGCGGCAGTTCTTGCCGAGCTGGGCGGAGAAGCATCCGGCCGCGGTGCCGGCCTCGTAGACGCAGATCTTCATGCCGAGATCCGGCAGTCCGAAGCAGTCGGCGCATTCGCGGTGCCGGTAGATCGCGTGCCTATCGTCCGCTTCCACGATCTCCTCGATCGCATAGCGGTCGCGCAGCGCGATCGGCGCGTTGTTGGCCATGATCTCCGGCAGCGTCTTTCCGGCCATCTGGCCGGCCATCACGCCGTATCCGAGCGAACGCGCCACCTCATAGGCGATCTTGCGCAGCTCCGGAAACAGCAGGAACATGACCGTCTGCCGCTCGCGCATGTAAAAGATCTGCATCTCGTTGCCGAGCGTCGGGCGGATCGAATCGCCCTTTTCATACAGCGCGTAGGCCCTGTTGAAAGAGGCCCAGAGGTCGTCCGCACCGGTCACGGCCTCCCGCATCTCGCGGCGCAGTCCCTCGTCCATCGTAAGGTCCTTCAGCCGGCGGCGGGCAGCCTGCAGCTTCTCTCCGGCCGGTGACAGGATCTTTTTATCCGCCACGGATCATTCTCCCTTTTCGTAATAGTGGACGCCTTCCATGGCCGGTGCTTTGCCGCGGCTGCGGGCAAAGATCAGGACCAGGATCGTGACGACATACGGAAGCATCTGGACCAGCTGCGGCGGGATCGACACGGTCTGCAGACGGAACTGCAGGCTCTGCGCGAGGCCGTAGACCAGGCCGGAAACGGCCACGCCGACCGGATGCCAGCCGCCGAGGATGACCATCGACAGCGCGATGTAGCCGCGCCCCGCGACCATCTCCTTGCTGAACATGTTGATATCGCCGAGGGAAAGATACGCCCCGCCGGCCGCGGCCAGCATGCCGGCCGCCATCAGGCACAGATACTGGTATTTGTAGACCTTGATGCCCATCGAGCCGGCCATGAACGGGTTGTCCCCGATCACGCGGATGCGCAGACCGACCGGCGTTTTATACAGCAGGAACCACAGTCCGACGATGCAGACGATCAGGATATAGAACAGCGGCGAGATGGAGCCGAACAGGCTTCCGATCACCGGGATCTTCTGCAGGAACGGGATCGTCACGACGCCGAGGCCGTTCACGATGCTGCTCTTGCCCTTGGTATGCCAGATCATCTCCAGCAGCACGATGGTCAGTCCGCTCGCCAGCATGTTCACGCCGACGCCGACCAGCATGTGCTCACACTTGAAGCCGATCGCGAAGAAGGCCATGATCAGGCCCACCACGGCGCCCGAAGCCATGCCGATCAAAAGCCCCAGCCAGGCGTTGTTCGTCAGGTAGGAGCCCAGCACGGAAAAGAACGCGCCGAACAGCATGATGCCTTCCAGTCCCATGTTGATCACGCCGCATTTTTCCGACAGCATACCGGCCAGGGCCGCAAACGCGATCGGGATCGTTACGCGGATCGTACCCGCCAA
>CACXFD010000037.1 GCA_902766845.1 uncultured Lachnospiraceae bacterium
AGGTCCTGGTTCTCCGGCTTTTTGAACTCCTCGAGCGTGTGCAGGCGGCCGCGGTAGCCGTATTTGCGGATCAGGCCGTCCACTTGGTCGTCCTCGCCGAAGCGTTCCACGCCCGGGGCCAGGATGATCAGCTCGCCGCCGTCCGCCATCGCCATGCGCGTGCGGTAGACGGCTTTGTTGCCGAGCCAGGTGCTCTTGAACTCCGACGGCTCCAGGTAGACCACGCACTTTTTCAGGCTGTGCTCGACAAAATCGATGTTCTTCTCCTGCGCGAGCTTCACGGCCTGCGTCAGGCATTCGCGGCCTTCGCCGATGAAGAGGCCGTGCGTATGGATCACACCGCCCGGGGCCGTGGTCACGGTCAGGATGAAGACGATCGGACGGTCCTTCAGGAAATGCTCCATGCCGTAGTCGAAGATCTTGCGGACCGGCGTGTGGTCGCGGCCCATCATGCGCTCCATGCCGTACACGGCGCCGACCATGTGGGATTTGTTGATCATATCGCTGCCGCCCACGCCCACGAACAGGTTCTTCGCGTGGTTCGCCATGCCGATGACCTCGTGCGGGACCACCTGGCCGGGCGAAAGGATCAGGTCATAGGACGGATCCATGATGCGGCGGTTGACCTCCACGCTGACCGGCTCGGTCCAGAGGCCTTCGGTGATCTCGCTGACGAAATCAGCGGGGACCTCGCCAAGGCGGACCACGTCCGTGCGCCAGTTGTGGACGATCATCTTCTCATAGGGAATATCGTCATACATGACCTCCCACTGTTCGCGGGAGACCGGCACGTGCGTGCCGAGGGCGGGCAGGATGTCCACCTGCGCGCCGCGCGCCGTCAGCTCATGGTAGCAGACGCTCGTGATGAAGCCGGCGCCCGAATGATAGCGGGTGAAATCCGGCGGGATGATCAGGACCTTTTTCACGCCCTGCTTTTCCGCAAGCAGCTGCATCAGCGCGCCGCGGATCTCGTCGGGGGCCAGGCCTTCGGGCCCGTTTGCGGTCAGGAAGATGTCCTTCATGGAAGAAGCCTCCTTTATGTGGGTGTTCAGGCAGAGCCCAGGATCTCGTCGATCACGCGGGCCACGCCGAATTCGTCGTTGGTGACCGTGACACGGTCTGCCGCGGCCAGCGATTCCTCGCAGCCGTTCGCCATGCAGACGCCGATGCCGGCGGCCTTGAGCATCGGGATATCGTTGGAGCCGTCGCCGAAGGCCATCGTCTGCTCCCGGGGGATCCCGAGGTGCGCGGCCAGCGCGAGCAGGGCGTCGCCCTTGTTGGCGCGCTCGTCGTTGATCTCGATGTTGGTGGGCAGGGAGGAGCTGACCGCGATGCCGTCAAAGCGCCGGCGCAGTTCGTCGGAGATCACGTCGCGCACGGCCTGGTTCTTACAGAAGACCTGGACCTTCTGCACGCCGCCGCCCACCTCCTGCAGATAGGCCTTGAGCTCGGGCACGGGCCTGCGCAGATCCTTGATCATGCGGTAGTAGTGCGGGTTGGGCGCGTACTCCGCGGTCTTTTCCTGCAGGGCCGCGGTCATGAAGCCCCAGTTGTCCTTATAGCAGTCGTAGATCACGTCCTTCGTGTCCAGGAAGCGCATGATCTCGACCGCGCGGTCGTTGGACATCTCCGCCTGGTAGATCCCGGTCCCGGTCTGCGCATCAAAGACCTGCGCGCCGTTGATCGTGATCACGTAGCGGACGAACGGCAGGGCGCGGACCGCTTCGGGCATGCCGCCGTAGAACCGTCCGGTCGAGGGGACGATGCAGATGCCGGCCTGGGCCGCGCGCGTCAGCGCGGCGGCGTTTTCTTCGGGGAGCTGCTTTTTGGAATCCAGCAGCGTCCCGTCCAGGTCCAGAGCGATGAGTTTGATATCAGCCATCGGGCCAGTGTCCTTTCGGTGCGGTAGGGGGGCAGAGCGGAAAGGGCCGGACCGCGCGCGGCGCGGTCCGGCCGGTCTCATGCCGTCAGACGGATCAGGCGTTGTAGGTGCCCGCCGCGGTATCTCCGCCGTGGCCGGTCCAGTTGGTGTGGAAGAACTCTCCGCGCGGCCGGTCCGTGCGCTCGTAGGTGTGGGCACCGAAGTAGTCACGCTGCGCCTGCAGGAGGTTGGCCGGCAGACGTTCGGAGGTGTAGCCGTCGAAGTAGTTCAGCGCGGAAGAAAGCGCGGGCATCGGGATGCCGGCCTTCGCCGCGTAGGCCACGACATCGCGCCACGCGGGCACCAGACCCTTGATGGTATTGCTGAAGTAGTCGTCCAGCAGCAGGTTCTGCAGGGCCGGATTCTTATCATACGCTTCCTTGATCTTGCCCAGGAAGACGCTGCGGATGATGCAGCCGCCGCGCCACATCAGCGCGATCCCGCCGTAATTGAGGTTCCAGTTGTAATGGCCGGCCGCCACGCGCATCAGCTGATAGCCCTGCGCGTAGGAGATGATCTTGGAGGCGTAGAGGGCCTTGCGGAGCTTCTCGATGAATTCCTTCTTATCTCCCTCAAAGACGACCTTTTCATGCGGGTAGACCTTGGAGGCCTCGACGCGCTCTTCCTTGATGGCGGACAGGCAGCGGGCAAAGACGGCCTCCCCGATCAGCGTCAGCGGCACGCCCTCGTCCAGGGCCGCGATGCCGGTCCACTTGCCGGTGCCCTTCTGGCCCGCGGTGTCCCGGATATGCTCCACCAGG